>JBKBTB010000125.1:0-5419 GCA_046291015.1 Exilispira sp.
GGTTGAAAGTAAATTGTAAAATTGTATATGTTAAAGACAATACTTTTTCTGCTTCTTTTGTTGATCTTATTGACCAGGATAAAAATATTATTTCAAATTCTATTTTTAAAATTCTTTGTAACAAATAATTGTATATAAATTGGTTTTTTAAAATATTGTCTTACCATAATAGTTATGTTTTATATTTTAATAAAATTAAAAACAAATATTTATGAATTTTGAAGATTGATTTAGTCTTATAAAAAATTTTCATTCAGATTTTCACAATAAATCATTTTTTATTACAAAAAATAATTTTTTCATAAATGAATACACTTTCTTTTTCAGGAAAATAATCCGGTCCTTTCATAATATCATGGTATTAACTATTAATAGCAATTTTTACTTTTTGCAATTATCTTTTTTATAATTTATTCTTTCAATCAATATTATATAAATTGAATAAATAAAAAAAAGAATAATATAAGAGATCTTTATATCAATTTTTATATCCAAAATAAATTTTTGGAATCTTGATATATATAGTAAAAATATATACAAAGAGTTGAAAAAACCTTTTGCTATATTACTAAAAATTAAAAATGGATTGAATAAAATAGATGGTATTGCAAAGTAGATTGCAAAAGAAAATAAAGGTATTGCTATTAGGTTTATTAATGGTGTAAGCAAATTTATTTTTCCAAAAAATCCTGAAATTAATGGTAGTTGGAATATAAATATTTGAAAGCTTCCAGTAAATGGAATTAAGATATAATTTACAAAGATATTTTTTGATTTTTGTTTTTTAACAAAGATAAAAATAATTGAAGTTGCCAAAAGCGCAGCAATTGCGGTTAGAGAAAGTAAAAAACTTATAGATAAAAGATTTTGTGGTTCAGAAATAAAAACAAGAATTGTTATTAATGCGATAATCTTTTCAAAATCTGGTTTTATGTTATATTTTTTCATTATTATAGCGAGTAAAAGAGAGTAAAAAGCCCTTAAAAAAGATATCTGCCATCCGGCAAAAGCAAGATATAAAAATGAAAATAAGATCAATACTATATAACTTGATGTAAAAATACCTACAATCAAAAGTAAAATACTCAAATGCATACCGGAAAGTGCAAAAAGATGAGATGTTCCAGTATTTTGGAAAATCTTTAGAAGTGGTTGAAAAATAAATTGTCTGCTACCAGTTAATATTGCATAAATATTGCCTGCATTCCATCTATCATAATATTGAATTATTCTATTAAACAAAATTTTTCTTATCTTGATTCTTATTTTACCCCAAAAATTACCATCTTTTATTTTATATTTTGCATCTATTCTGCTAAGTGAAATTGTACTTTTTTCTTCTAAATAATTTATAGTAGCGAATTTTTTAAGTTTTTCTGTTTCAAACAGATAAATACTTCCAGATGAAATTTCTGAAATATTATCCGAATAAAAATAAACTAAAATCTTTGTTTTCTCTATCTTCTTTAAGTCTGAAAAACCGATGATATAAGCTTTTATTCTTGTATATTGTTCATAATCCTGACTGAAATCTGTTGTTTGAAGAAAAAAATATGGGAACTTGTTTATATATTGTGACAATATTGAATAATTATAGGATAGATCTCCACATGAGTACCTATATGAAACTGCGAAAATTCCAATAAGTAATAAAAAGCTAATAGTTAATAAAATTTCACTTTTATCACTTTTTATTAAAAAATAGGTAAAAACAACTAAAATAAAAAGTAAAAATAGCAAAATAGTATAAATATAATAAAATTGTCTTAATGTAAAAGTATTATTCAATAGTTTTTCAGCAAAAAAAGCTCCTAAAAATATTAATGGCGAGGTAAAAAAAAATATAATTTTTGAGTAATTAATATTTAATTTAGTACCTGATAACTTTATTAAGTTCATCATTCATTTCATCTATTGATTTTAATATTGCCTGCTCAAAATCAAGATATTTATATTTATCAAGATATGAATATAGGATAGATCGTGATGCATTAACAACAAAACCACAATTTATAGCGGCTATTTTACTTAAAGAATCTATCGATCCACCCTGAGTGCCATAGCCGGGTATTAAAAAAAATAAATTAGGAAATTCCTCCCTTAGAATTTTTAGTTGCTCTGGCATTGTTGCACCAGTAACAATACCAACTGGTAAAAAGCTATTTTTAGTTTCATATCCAGAAAAAAAATCTGCTACCCTTTTTGCAACATGCCAATATAAAGGCTTATCTTTAATATCAGAATTAATTATTTTATCCTGGAAATCAAAAGAGGATGGATTGGATGTTTTAACCAGAACAAAAGCCCCTTTTTCATATTTATCTATAACCTTCTTAATAGCCTTAAATGAATCTGTTCCAAGATATGGATTTACTGTTAAAAAATCTCCATCAAATGCTGTAAATTCAATTCCCTTAATAGTTGATTTACCAATAAAACCGTCCACATACCCTTCCATTGAAGAATCGATATCATTTGATTTAGCATCGATTATAACAATCAAACCTAATTCTTTAGCAAATTGTATGGTATTTTTAAAAGTTAAAATCCCTTCAACTCCTAATTTTACATATAATGAAAATTGTGGCTTTACTGCTGCTACTTTATCTTTGCAAATTTCCAGAACCTTTTTATTAAATTGTAAAACAGCATAAGAATAAGCACTTATACTTTTCCCAAAATAATATTCACCTTCTTCAATAAATCTTAAAGGTATTTTTTCTAAAAATGGATCAAGCCCAAGACATATAGCACTTTTTTTCTTTTTCATTTCTAAAATTAACCTGTCAATTGAAAACATAAATATACCTGCCATTTTTATAAATAATAGATATTAATCAAATTAATTCAATAGTTTTTATTTATTTTACCTAATAAAGAATCCATATATTATAAAAACCACCATATAATAAGGATTTAATATTTTTTTTGTATAAAATAATTTTTTTAGAAAAATCTTTTTTCCATATCTTAGAATATTTATATTATAGAACTATATTATACCTTCCAACTTAAAAGAATAATAGGTATTTGCAATTATTATATGATCAAGCAAAACTATGCTAAACTCTTTTGCAAGATTTAATACTTTTTCAGTAAAAGCGATATCTTCGGAAGAAGGTGCTGGATCACCTGATGGATGATTATGTGCAAGTATTATTTTAGTGGCATCATACTTTAATGCATAGGAAAATATCATCTTAATATTTACAAGTGCAAAATCTGTTGTTCCATAAGAAATAATAGAAGTATATAAGACATTATTTTGTGAATTTAAGTAGATTGCTAAAAAAGTCTCCCTATCTGGGGCACAAAAGTTTTTTATAAATTTTACCACACTTTCAGCCGAGGTAATTGTAGCAGGCCATCTTAATTTAAAATCTATAAAGTACTGAACAAGCCGCAAAATTGAAAATAGCTTTTCCTTATCTTCTTTTTTTAATTCAAAATCTAAAATAAAATTTTGAGAATAAATAGAATTATAAAAAAAATTAACAATTTTTTTACCTTTTTCATCATCAAATTTAATGATTTTTTTTAAGCATTTCAATATAAAATCCATAGATATGTGACTTTCATTGTCTATGAGTCTTAATGATTTAGTACTCATATTTTTCACCTTTGAAGTTCAATTTAAAATTTAAATAGTAAATTTAAAACTTAAAATAACAAAATTTATAAATGAAAATTATAAAATATAATTTTTGAATAATTAAAAATTAACATTTAAATAAATACTTGAAGAATTAAAAAAATACTATAAATTAAATATAAGGAAATTCTTTTAATTATGGGAAATCTCAATATAACTTCTACTTCGGATCTTGCAGATATTATATCTAACAAAAGTTATCTGATCTCTTCATTATATCAGTTTGCCAGAACATTTGAAAATTTTAAATACCCGAATATATACTTTGAGACTATTTCTTATACTATCAATCATATAAAAAAATTATACAATTTTTCAGAAGGAACTTTTATCAAATATGATAGCGAAAAAGATCAATTTTATATTCAGGGAAAAGAAATAGCTTATAAAACTTATGAAATAATACCTTTTCCCGCTGATGATTTATTATATTTTGCGAAAAAGTCTTTGACAATAACATTTAAAATTTTTAATGATAAAGTAAATGGAAAACTCTCTTCTAAAAAAGTATCAACAAATATATATATACCAATTGCCTATCAGAGAGAAATTTTAGGGTTTTTATTTTTTGAGTCTGAAAGTCATTTCAACATTAATTCTGATGATATCTCTATATTATCTATAATTGCTTCTCAAATGGCTTTTTCTTTAAAGAATGCACAACTTCTTGAACAAATTGAAAAAAATTTTTTAGAAACGATAAATTCTCTTGTTTCTGCTATTGAAATAAAGGATACCTACACAAAAGGACATTCTTCAAGGGTATCATATTATACTATAAATTTTGCCTTTTTTATCAATCTACCTACCTATCAAATTAAATCTATAGAAATTGCCTCATTGCTTCATGACATAGGTAAGATTGGTATACCATATGAGCTTTTGAATAAGAAAGAACAATTATCATCTATGGATATTAATTTTATTAGAAAACATCCTGAAATGGGTGAGCATATACTTGAACCTCTTGAATTTCTTTCAAAGGAAAGAAAAATTATAAGACATCACCATGAAAGATTTGATGGGTTTGGTTATCCAGACAAATTAAAAGGTGAATCTATTCCATTAGAAAGCAGAATTCTCTCTTTAACAGATTCTTTAGATGCCATGGCTACTGATCGACCTTATAGAAAAGCCCTGGATTTTAGAAATATAATTTTAGAATTTAAAAAATGTAGTGGCTCTCAGTTTGATCCCGTTTTGGCTGAAAAATTTATCGAATTTCTTGAAAAAAATCAACATATCATCAGGAGGCAAAATGAAAATTAAAAATACTCTTGAGGATCTTGTCTATAACCTTGCAGAAAGTATTATTGCATCATATAATGATAATATTCCTAAAAATTCAAAATTTAAACTGGATGTTATTTGTTATGTATTGAACAGAATATTACCTGAATATCTTGTTTCATATAGAGGACTAATATATGAAGAAATAAAATTCAAATATGATTCACAAAAGGTTACAGATATTATTAGTCTTATCTATGAAGCTATCAGAACAATAAAAAATAGAAGAAAAGAAGAGAGTTTAATTGATGTGAATGAAGAAATTGAATGGGGATTTTCACCTATAGAATCAAAAGATTATTTTTATAATTTTCCTCAGATAATTGGACAGGTTTTTAACTCATCCAATTTTGAGCCTGTAGATGATGCAACAGTTTTACTTGTAGATGAAAAAAATAACAAGGTAGAAATGGCAAGTAGTCTTTGGAAAAATCCATTAGAAACATCCTTAAAAACAAATGGGATATTTACTTTCTG
>JBKBTB010000126.1:0-5386 GCA_046291015.1 Exilispira sp.
CGACTTTTCATGATTGGGTTAGCCCGATAGATATAATTCATACAAAAGCGGAGGGAATCATTGAGTATGTTGCTTTATTGTTTATTCCATCAAAAGCTCCTTTAGATTTAATGTCAGCTGAATATGAAAAAGGATTGAAACTTTATTCAAAAAATATTTTTATAATGGATAAGTGCAAAGAATTAATTCCAGATCATTATAGATTTGTGAAAGGACTTATAGATTCACCGGATTTTTCTCTTAATATTTCAAGGGAAATACTTCAGCATGATAGACAGCTAAGGATTATAGCAAAAAATATAGAAAAAAAGATTACTGAATCCCTTATTAATCTTCAAAAAGATAAGAGAGATGAATATGAAAAATGGTGGAAAGAATTTGGAACAATTATAAAATCCGGGATATATTCTGATTTTCTTAAAGAAAAAAATTATTTACTGGATTTACTAATTTTTGAAACTTCCTTGGATAAAATTAAAATGACAACATTGGATGAATATATAAGCAGAATGAAACCAGAACAAAAAGAGATATACTACATTTCTGGACCTGATAGAAAAATTTTAGAAAATCATCCACAGATTAAAAAAATTCTTGAAAAAGGATATGAAGTTCTATTTTTAACAGATAAAATAGATGAATTTATGATGATTAATATACCAGACTATAAAGGAAAACCTCTAAAATCATTGAATAGAGTTGAGAAAGATTTAGAAAAATCAGATAACTTAAAAATAAAAGAGAATGAATTAAAACCATTACTTGAAATGATTGAAAAAAATTTAACAGGTAAAATATCAAAAGTAATACTTTCCAGCGATTTAAAGGATTCTTTATCCTGCATTCTAACTACAGATAAAGGACTCTCAATTCAAATGGAAAAGGTTCTTTCTGAATTAGAGGGAAATTCTTTTCCTAAAGCTGAAAAAATCTTACAAATAAATCCAGAACATCCATTATTTAAAAAACTAGAAGCATCTTATAAGGTAGATCAAAACTCACCAAAAATCTCTCAATACTCACAATTATTTTATAATGAAGCTCTGCTGCTGGAAGGTATTTTGCCAGAAAATCCATCTAATTTTATTGAAATTATAAACAATTTAATGGAAAAATAATTTGACTAATTTTACAATTTTATTAATTTATTGATGAGCTAAATTTTTGTTAGTTCTTCAAGGCAGGGTGAAATTCCCGACCGGTGGTATAGCCCACAACCCTTAAATTTAAGGTGGATACGGTTAAATTCCGTAGCCGACAGTAAAGTCTGGATGGGAGAAGAACATATGTTAAAAATTGAAAATCTTATATTTTATTTTAATAATAATCTCATTCTATCTAATATTAATTCTTATTGTTCATACAATGAATTTATTTCTTTTATAGGACCTTCGGGTTGTGGTAAAACTACTTTGTTAAATCTCATTTCAGGTATTTTAAAACCCACTTATGGTAAAATTGAAAATTCATTTAATAAAATGTCTTATGTTTTTCAGCAAGATTCTTTATTGCCATGGTTAAATGTTTTACAAAATATTATTTTACCTCTTGAGATAGAAAATAAAAAAGTTAGTTTAGAAGATAAAGAAAAAGCAGTAAAATTGCTTGCTGAACTTGGTCTTGAAGATACAGAATTTTTATACCCTTCAGAACTATCTGGAGGGATGAAGAAAAGAGTAGAACTTGCAAGAGCTTTAATTATACAACCAGATCTATTAATTTTAGATGAGCCTTTTTCTTCTCTTGATATTATAACGAGAGAAAGGTTAAATGTTCTGCTAAAAAATATTTGCAAACATAGAAAGTTATCGGTAGTTTTAGTTACTCATTCAATTGAAGAAGCATGCTTTTTATCAGATAGAATATATGCTCTTTCTGAAAAACCAGCAAAGATAATTGAAATCTTTCAAAATATAAAAAATGATAAACTTTTGGATTATTTTTACCTGAATGAAGAAGAGGAAAAAACTGAAAATAAAATAAGAAATCTTGTATCCCAAAAATGGGAAAGTATTAATGATTTAAGAATCAATAAAAAAATAGACCAAAATAAAAATTATAATAGCACATCTAATAATTATAAGAAATTTGCTTTTGGAAAACTTCAACTTTATTCTGAAAAGACAAATAATAATCTTATATATAATTTATTAATTCCTTTAGAAATTATCTTTATATTTTTTATTCTTGAATTAATTAAAAAAAGATTTAATATAGCTGATTTCTTTTTCCCTGCGCCATCTTCGTTAATTTTTAGATTTTTAAAGACACTTAAATCTGGTCAAATATTGCCACATATATTTCAAACAATTTTAGAGTCATTGAGTGGTTTTTTAATTGCCTTTCTACTTTCAATTATTTTAGGTTATCTATTAAGTCATAGCAAAATTATTTTTAGACTTATAATGCCATATCTTATAGCGTTTAATACAATACCATCAATTGCGCTTGCTCCTTTTTTAATATTATGGTTTGGTTTTTCTATAGTTCCAAAAATTTTGATATCGGTGATTGTCATTTTCTTTCCAATGTTAATCAATAATATTACTGCTTTTAGCCAAATCCAAAAACAGTATAAAAATTTATTGACTTTCTATAAACCATGTTTCAGAGAAAAATTTTTTAGATTCGAATTACCCGGTTCTCTTATATATATTTTCGCAGGAGTTAAAGTTTCTATAACATTATCTATAATAGGTGCTGTTGTTGGTGAATTTCAAGCAGGTTCAGTTGGTTTAGGTTCTTTAATACTACTGGCTAAAGCAAATTTTGATATAGAATTGATGTTTACTGGATTGATCTGGCTAATAATATTGGGATTAACATATTTTTGGGTTGCAACAATTATCTATAAATTGCTAGTAAAACGTAAAATATAATATATTAAGATTTGATACAGTCGACTAAATATTAAATATGATAATAAAAGCAATTATTATCCTTATTATTATTAAATTAAAATAAAGGAGTACATAAAGATGAGAAAGAAAATTTCAGGATTGTTCATTACATTATTTTTAATTATTTTAATTATCATTTCATCTATTATACCTATTAATCTATTTTCTCAAAACCTTTATCAGATGAATATGTTGATAGGTTATATTCCTCATGTTCAATTTGCACCATTATATGTTGGAATAGAAAAGGGAATTTTTGAAAAATATGGTATCAAATTAAATATCGACTATGGTTTTGGAAGAGACATATTTGGACTACTTATGACTCAAAAAGCAGATCTTGCATTAACAGATGCCGATGAACTTATTATTTCGGCTGAAAAGAACATGGGTTTAATGGCATTCTATCAGTATTATCAGGATTTCCCGATTTCAATTGTAAAATTAGGCAAAAATGAGGATCCATTAAGCTTAACAGGTAAAAAAATAGGTATTCCTGATTTTTATGGAACAAATTATATAGGTACTCTTTTATTTTTAAATAAATATCAACTTTTAAATAAAGTAGAAATTGTTAAGATTGGTTATACACAGATTCAATCTTTAATTTCAAAAAAGGTTGATGCTGTCGCTTGTTATATTAACAATGAACCAATACAGTTGAGGCAAAATGGTTATAATATCACTGAATGGAAGATAAAAGATTTTGTAAATATTGTCGGAGGAGCTTTTATTTCATCAGAAAAGAACTTAAAAGAAAATCATGTATATTTTGATAGATTTGTAAAAGCATTAAATGAATCAGTTAGTTATTCTGCAAATAACAGGAATGAAACTCTTGAAATTGCTTATAAATTTATTGGATCACTTAATCCTGATCAGAAAAATTTCTGGAAAGAAGTTTTAGATGCTACCTTCGAATTGATTATAGGCAAAAACAAACCAGGTATTTTGATTTTAGAAAAATATATTAATACTATAGAAGTTTTATTTAACTTGAATTTAATTAAAAATAAAATTAATCCACAAAGCATTTTATTTTATTTTTAATTAAAGGTATTTTTAGAATATACAAATATTTTTATTTGATATCTTATATAATATTTTTATTGAATACTTAAAAATATTAAGATTTTTATTGAATTTTATTTTCAAAAAATTAGAGTTTAATTGCTTTTTAATCTTACTATTTTTACATTTTATAAAGGTTAGTATTTAATAAATGGGAAATGTAATATGTACATTAGAGATTTTGAAAGTTATAAATCGAAACGAAAAATGCCTTTATTGATATGGATTGTTTATCAATATCTAATTTTTTCGCTTGTACTGGCAATTATTTTTTCCATTATAACACCTATTAGAAGTAATGATAAAGAATTAAGTTTTAATAAAAATTCATTTTATTTTTTACAGAATAATCTTTTTTTTATTAACTTCGAGATAAAACGAGGAGATTTTATAATTATAGACCAGGATAAGGTAAGTTTGCAAAAAATATTTGTTAACAAATTGATTAATGTTTTTTCACTTAATATCATTAAATCATCAAAGTATCAGGATATTTATAAAGTTTTAGCTTTGCCTTATGATATAGTCTCTATAAAAGATGGAATATTATTTATAAATGGCAAAGAAAAATTAACAAATGTTTCAACCTCTGTAAATAAAGATCAGACATTTTATTTATCAAAAGATCAATATTTCTGCATTTCAATTATTAAAAATTCTATAGATGATTCATCTTTTATAGGAATTATTTCAAAGGATTATATTGCTGGTAGAATATTAAATAATTTTAACTCATTAATAGATAATGAATAAATCAATTTCATTGTATATTCATATACCATTTTGTCATAAAAAATGTAATTATTGTGATTTTTATTCAATATCTGAAAAATTTTTAGATAACAATTTAATAAAAAAATATACCGAAAGTATTGTTAATGAATTACAATTCTATAAGCCACTTCTTAAAAATTATTCAATTGAATCAATTTACTTTGGAGGAGGAACTCCGAATTGTATAGATAATAATATATTATATGATTTTTTATATAAATTTTTCATTGAGTTAAATAAAATAAACCCTGGCAATCCTAAAGAAATATCTGAAATAACAATGGAAATGAATCCTCAATTTGTAACAAAAGCTCAAATTAATATAATAAAGGATTTTCCAGTAAACAGAATTTCACTTGGAGTTCAAGCACTGGATAATAAGAGTTTAGATTTTTTAGGCAGAAATGCAACATTATATGAAACAGAAAAATCGATAGATATGATTTTATCTTTTTTTAATAATGTTTCTCTTGATTTTATTATAGGATTACCAGAACAAAATATAAAAAAAATTTTAAACAAAATTATAAAATATTCAAAAGCATATAATTCACTCAAGCATCTTTCTTTTTATATTCTTAATATTGCAGAAGGGACCTTATTATACCATAATTTATATTATAATTTATATATTAACAAAA
>JBKBTB010000127.1:0-5373 GCA_046291015.1 Exilispira sp.
TTTATACAATAATAACCTTACAAATAATATTGTATTATCAAATATATCCTTCAAAATTGAAAACCTGAAAATATTTAAAATAAAAATTTTTAATACTAATATTGAAACAAATTTTTTACTTGTTGTTTTGCTTATATTTCTATTATTTATAAATATATTTTTATTTTATATAATTTCTCAAAAAAGAAAAAAGGAAAAAAAGCCACTTGTTTATACCAAAAGAGCCATAAGATTAAAGGTTTTTTACATCTTTATCTATATAATTATTTTGTTGACAATTTATTTTATCTTTTACTTCAAAATAATAAGTTATTTTAATATTATCTATGTAAATTCAAAATTAGAAGTACTGGTAAAATTAATTGTTTTCTATATTTTTTTTTCCTTTATAATTTTATTAATTTATTATTCAAGAAGTTTTATCATGCTTTTATCCACTTTTTTTATTTTTCCATTAGAACAGTTTATAAATAACAAATTTTATTTCAGAGCAAAAGAGAAGATAGAAAGATTAAAAAAAAATAATCTTAAAGTAATTGGAATTACTGGTAGTTATGGTAAAACATCTACTAAATTCTATATAGAACAGGTATTAAAGAAAAAATATAATGTTTTAGTATCAAAATTAAGTTATAATACTCCAATGGGTTTATCAAAAACAATAAATGAAGATCTTAATGAAAATCATAATATTTTCGTTGCAGAAATGGGGGCAAGATATAAAAATGATATTGCCGAACTTATTGAACTTGTAAAACCAGAAATTGGAGTTTTAACTGAAATTGGGCAAGTACACCTTGAAACTTTTAAGTCTATTGAAAATATAGTTAAGGAAAAATTTAAAATAATAATTAACTCGAAAATAGGATTTTTAAATATTGATAATGATTATATTTATGAAAAATTAAATGAAAGTCTATTATTGACAAATGAGAAAAATATTAAAAATCTGGATAAAAATATACCAAAAATTATTAAACTGGTAGAAGATCAGGATGTAAAAAAAATTAATGTTAATAATTTTGTTTCAGATGATTGTATTTACATATTTACTTATGGATTTAATAAAGAAAGAAATCCATACTTTTTAATTGATAATATCTTCTCAAGAGATGAAAAGACAATTTTTGAAATTTATAGTCCTGGATCAAATTCTATAAGAGAAAGATTTTGTTTTGAAACAAATCTTTTAGGTAAGCATTCTGTTCAAAATCTTACAGTAGCGATTGGTATTGGATTTTTATTTGGTGTTCAATATAGCCAGATCTATGATGCAGTAGCGAATATTTTACCTGTTGAACATAGACTTCAGATAATAAAGCCAAATGATATGCTGACAATCATAGATGATGCATTTAATTCAAATCCAGATTCTGCAATTGCTGCAATTGAAGTAATTAAACAATTTAATGATATGAAAAAGATCATTATTACACCTGGATTTATAGAATTGGGTAAGATTCAATATGAAAAAAATTATCAATTTGGAAAACAGATTTCAGAAAATTTCGATTTTGCTATTTTTGTAGGTAAAACAAATAAAGATGCCTTAATAGAAGGTTTTACAAGTCTTAATAACAACAAAAAATATTATTATTCAAAAAATCTTGAAGATGCAACATCTTTATTACCATCATTAATAGATAGAAAAACAGTTGTTCTCTTTGAAAATGATCTTCCAGATAATTATGAAGGGTAAAAATTCTTGAAATTTAATTATTAAAATATTTATTAATAAAACATGAGATAACTATAAAGGATTATTATGGAAAAAAAAAGATGCCTTATTATTTTTGGAGGAAAAAGCGTTGAACACGAGGTTTCTGTTATAACCGGACTTCAGGTTATTGAGAACATAGATAAAGACAAATATATACCGATTCCATTATATATTACAAAAGAAGGGGAGTGGTTGACAGGCGATTGCTTAAAAGAAATAAAAACTTTTAAGGAAAAGAATTTTAAGAAGGCTAAAAATGTTTATTTAACCTTTAATAAAAAGGAAAAAAGCCAATTGCTTATAGAGAAAAATAAACCACTTTTAATTGACATTGTTTTTCCGGCACTTCATGGAACATATGGAGAAGATGGTACTATTCAGGGAATTTTTGAACTATTAAATATACCATATGCAATGGCTGGCATTGGTGCATCAACAAATGGAATGGATAAGGTCATTATGAAAAAGCTTTTTTCATACCATAATCTACCTTTAGTAGAATATAAATGGTATTATAGGGAAAATTTAGAAAATAATATAGAAGAAAAATTAGATGAAATTGAAAAATCTATAGGATATCCAGCAATAGTTAAACCATCAAATCTCGGTTCAAGTATTGGCATTACAAAAGCGAAAGACAGAAATCAACTAAAAAGTTCGCTTGAAATTGCAATGCAATATGATTCAAAGATTATTATTGAAAGAGCAATTGAAAATATAAGAGAGATAAATTGTGCAGTTCTTGGTTATCATGAAGATCTCGAAGTTTCAGTCTGTGAAGAGCCAGTCGCATATGATTCAATTCTTTCATTTGAAGACAAATACATAAGATCAAACTCTAAAGGTAAGGGTTTTTCAAGGAGAATTCCTGCTCAAATAACTGATGAAATTAGAAAAAAAATAGAGGAATATGCCTTACAGAGTTTTAAGGCTATAGATTGTAGTGGTCTGGCTAGAATAGATTTTATTCTTGAAGATAACAGACAAATTTATGTAAATGAGATAAATACAATTCCTGGATCAATCGCATTTTACTTATGGCAACCCAAAGGCATTAGCTTTACTGATTTGATAAGCAGGATTTTAGAAATAGCAGAAAAGATTTATAAAGAAAAAAAGAAAAATATATATAATTTTGATGCCGATCTATTTAATAAGATAAATAAATCCGGATTTAAAAGTTTACATAAATGATAAAAAAAAAGTTATTTGTTATATTTTTAATATCACTACTTATAATCAATATAAATGCAGTAGAAAATATTTACAAATTCGGTCTTATTGTAATACCAGCATCAACTGATATTTTAATTCCAGATTATTTGAAACCAAACTTTTTATTATCAAAATTGAAATGGTTGACAAAATTAAATCTAAGTGATGCACAATTAGAAAAAATTAAGCAAATAAATAAAAATTCAATAAATTTACTAAATGATATGATAAATTTAGATTTCTTGTTTTTATTAGAATATTATTCAGAAAATAATGATATAATAATTCATATATATTCATTGTTTCATAAAATTTATTGCGGGAATTCAGTTTTAAGACTTGAAAATTCTGATATTACATTAAGTTTTCTTAATCTTATATATAATTTAATGAATAAATTATCTTTAAATTATGAAAAAAATGAATTTCAAAATATAGTGGATATTACATTGAAAAGATTTACATATGAATCAAATGGGAAAATTTTATATATGATTCCATCAAAGGTTATTTTTGAATCTTTATATTTTCTTTTATACTTAAATTATTCTAATGATAGTAATTTTAAAATCTATCTTGAAAAAACAAGATTAAATAAGGAATTTTCAAAAGAAGAAAAAATTACAACAATAAAATTATTTAATTTGATAGAAAAAATTATTAAAACTATAATAAATTATAATTTAATGGATGAAATTGTAATTAATGGTATAACATATAAAATTATAAAAGACAATCATATAAAAAATGCAATAACAATACTATTAAAAACGAAGTTATCAAAAACCGAATATGAGGTATTATCTTTCTTTTTATTAAATTAGATCTTATTAACTTAATTAAAATTCAAAATTTTATAATTATCATTAAGCAGATTAACAATATCTTTATACATTTTTTCTGGTTCAAAATCCTGAATGTAAAAAAGTGAGTCTAAAAAGGCATTTGATTCTACATGATAGGGTTTTTTGCCTATACTTTCAATTATTTTATGGAGCTTATAATAAGAGCCAGAATAATCATTAAATCCAGATGAAATTATATAAAAAATGGTTGTTAAAAATGGTTCAAATTCATAATCATCTTTGATCTTAATGTAATCTTCTTCCTTGATAAAAATATTGTATTCATCTTTATTGTATGTGAGGTTATGGATATTGATATCCTTTATAGCCAGACTCTCAAGTATAAGCTGAGCATTGCTATTATTTACTTTTATAAGATGAAGGTTAGATATATAATTTATAGAATATATTGATGGCGTTTCATTAATATTTTCTATATAATCTGATACCATTGTGCCCCCTTGAGAATTAAAAGAAGAACGAACTTTATATTTTAAGTTATAATTTAATGCTAAAGAACAGGCTCTATCGTGCATTACTTTAGCTCCAGTTTTTGCCATAAAATAGACAATTTTATGATTTAGTTTTTCGTAAGGCTTTGCTTGAGGAAAAATTTTGGGATTGACAGGGAAAATTCCATCAACATCTGTACAGATTTCGCAATTTTTAGCTTTTAATGAGGCAGCTAATGCAATGGCAGTAAGATCAGATCCGCCTCTTCCTAATGTAGTAATATTTTTTTCTTGAGACACTCCCTGAAAACCTGCAACAATGACGACTTTATCTTTTGAAAGTTCTTCGATTAATCTTATTGGTTTGATATTTTCTATTTTAGCCTTCATATGAGAGTTATTTGTAATAATTCCTGCTTGTGAACCGGTAAAAGAAACAGCTGGAATGCCTATATCATTGAGTGATATAGAAAGAAGAGCCATGGAGATCCTTTCTCCAGTAGTTAAAATGATATCTACTTCTCTTTCTGGTGGTTTTGGTGAAATATCATACGCAAGCTTTAATAATTCATTTGTATAATTTCCCATGGCGGAAACAACTACTACTATTTTTCTATTTTTCAGGTATAATTCTTTTATCTGATGAGCTATAGAAATTATCTTTTCTTTGGTAGCTACAGATGAACCACCGAATTTAAGTACATCTATATCCATAATTTAATCCATTTTTTATAAAATTGACAAAAGATTATCATGTTGCTTAATCTTTAATACATACTAATCTACCCATGAAAGTTTAGCAGTAAAGTGTCGAAGGATTTTTGGTTCATATACAAGTTTCATTCCTTTGATTTTATCTTTTCTTTTAAGCAGTTCACCAAGAGAAATTGCCACTACATCCATATGTCTATTTGTATAAACTCTTCTTGGTATAGCCAATCTTAATAATTCAAAATCCGGTTTTCTATTTTTACCTGTATGAGGATCTCTATCTGCAAGAAGTGTCCCTATTTCAACACCTCTAACTCCACTTTCTATATACAATTCAACTCCAAGAGCCTGAGCAGGAAATTGATCATGAGGTATATGGGGAAGCATTTTTGATGCATTGACAAAAACAGCATGTCCTCCTGAAGGATTA
>JBKBTB010000128.1:0-5259 GCA_046291015.1 Exilispira sp.
AAAAAATAATAGAAAAAAAAAGATTAGTTAATCTATTTTCTATTCCAGACAGAGTTGAAGGCGCTGCAATAATAGTAAAAAGAGAAATTGCAGAAAGATCGGGTGGCTGGACTAAACCTTTTGGTGCTCATTCAGACACTTCCTATACAGAAAAAATTTATTCTATAACAGATAAAATTAAATGGATCTGGGGGGTAAAAAAATATAGTTCAATTAGAAGATTAATTCCAGAAAATAACTTATGGATTATTATTAAACTATTTCCATTTATAAAATCTATTAAAAATAAAAAATTGAAGAAAATTCAAAATGATATAGGATACATTGATCCGCAAGGTAAAAGATAGAATGGAAAAAAATTTACATTAAATCAACTATATTTTCAAGTGAATATAATTCAATATTTTTCATTTCAAAATACCAGCGCACAATATCAAAAACAGATGAATTTGTTTTATCTATTATCACAGAATCAGAAGTAATGATAATATCTGGTTGATTAATATTTGATAATATTTTATCTGGATTTTGAATGAGATTTATATTATAATTTATATCAGTTTTACCAAGTAAATTTTCTAAAATTTTGGCATCTTCTTTAGACATAGAAACAGGCTCATCTAAAAATATACAAATTTTCATTGGTTCTAAACTATGAAAAAATACTTTTAAAATTTCAACAGCTTTATCATAAAAAAGATTTTTTTTATTTCTTCCACCAATATTTGCACAATCTCGAACAAAACCATCCATAGCAATAAAGCAAAAATTTCCTGCAAAATAGTTTGAAATTGTAAAGATAAAGTTGTATCCATCTATATAGATTTTATTATTTTTAATAAAATTTATTGTTGCCAGTTTATTTTTTCTAAAATCAATAATTTTCTTTGTAGTAATACCTCTTAAAATAATATTCCTTTCAATTTTGCTTAATTTATAATGATCTCCAATAATTTTCAATGTTGCACCAGTTGAATAACCTTTTTCAATAAGATAAAAATAATCTTTACATGCCAGAATAAATTCATTTTTTAATTGCATAAAAAAAGATTTTTCTTATATTAATTGCATTAAAAAAATTATCTTCAAGATAATTTTTAAAAAGTTTATCAAATCTTCATAGGGGGATTTATGAACTTCCCGGAACTACTAAATAGATTTTGTAAATATGTTAGATTTGATACAAGATCAAATCCAGAATCAACTTCTTATCCTTCAACAGAAAAGCAGCTTGTTTTTCTTAATTATCTAAAAGAAGAACTTTTATCAATAGGACTTAATGATGTAAAACTAGATCAATACGGATATTTAATGGCTAAATTAGACTCAAATATTAAAAATAACTCTAAAAATAAAGTCGATAATATAGACAATGATAATAATCAAAGCTCAATTGTTTTTATAGCGCATGTTGATACCTCTGTAGAAGAAAGTGGAGAAAATGTAAAACCTCAAATTATTAAAAATTATACTGGTGATGATATAAAATTTCCTGATGATGAAAAACTTTATCTATCCATAAAAAATTTCCCGGTACTTACTGAAAAAATTGGTAAAACTATTATAACAGCATCGGGGAAAACACTTTTAGGAGCCGATGATAAAGCTGGTATTGCCGAAATAGTTACTGCATTCGAATATTTGAAAAGAAATCCTGAAATAGAACATCCAGATATTTATCTTTTATTTACTCCTGATGAAGAAGTTGGAAATGGAACCAAATATTTAAAAAGAGAAAATATACCGGCTAAATATGGTTATACTGTTGATGGTGGTGCAATTGGCGAAATTGAAAATGAAAATTTCAATGCTGTTAATGGTGAGGTTATAATCCATGGTTTTAACACTCATCCAGGAAGCGCAAAAGATAAGATGATCAATGCCATAAGAGCCGCATCAATCTTTATAAGTAATCTTGATATCAATATATCTCCCGAAAGAACTGAAGAAAAACAGGGTTTTATTCATCCTCTAAACATAAAAGGGGATGTAAATGAAGTTAGTATAAAATTTATATTAAGGGAATTTGATAAGGAAAAAATTATCAAATTAAAAAAAGATATAGATGATTCATTAAAAAAAACTCTCTCTATATATCCTGATTTCAAATATGAAGTTTTCTGGATTGATGCTTATTATAATATGAAAGAAGTGATAGAAAAAAACCCGATTGTAATGGAAAAGCTTATTAAATCATGTAAAGAAATAGGAATTGATCCGATTATAAAGGGAATTAGAGGAGGAACAGATGGGGCACGGCTATCTTTTATGGGATTACCATGCCCCAATATATTTACAGGGGGTTATTTATATCACTCTAAATATGAATTTGCAGTATTAGAAGAAATGGAAAAAGCAACAGAATTGATAATTACAATATGTAATGAATTTGCACATTAAACAATAATAACTAAATTCATTAAATAATGAAATTATTCCTATTTATATTTTTTATGATCAATATATCAAATTATAAAAATTATAATTAATATATATAAAAAATATAAAACTATTCCTATGAAGATTTTACAATTATTCTCTTATCTGAATACTGCTTTAATTGTCTAATTAAGTCCTTTTCAACATTAGAAAGACTTTCTGGTATTGCTATCTCAACCTGAACATATAAATCACCAATAATTCCTTCAGAAATATCATATATACCTTCATGTTTTATTCTAAAAGTTGTTCCGGACTTTGTAAATGGTGGTATTCTTAAAATGACATCTTTTCCATATATTGTCGGTATGGTTATTTCATCACCAAGTACAGCTACTGGATATGGAATAAATGCTTTTGTATAAAGATTTGCTTTATCTCTTTTAAATATAGAATCTGCTAAAACTCTAATTATTATATATAAATCACCGTTTGCACCGCCGCCAATTCCAGCTTCCCCTTCACCAGAGATTTTTAATTTTGTATTATTATCAACACCTTTGGGAATTTTGACCTTTACATTTTTTTTATCTTTTACTACACCTTTACCATTACATGTATGACATGGATGTGGATTGATTTCTCCACTTCCCATACATCTTTTACATGTAGTTGCTATTGTGAAAAAACCCTGTCTTGAGACTTCCTGTCCTGTTCCCTTACAAACAGGACATGTCTCTTTGGAATAACCGGGTTCAACACCACTTCCATTACAGGTGGGACATGTGGAATTTCGGGAAACTTCAATGGTTTTTTCTACACCAAAAGCAGCTTCTTTCAATGTAACAGTAACCTCAATTGCAATATCCTGTCCTCTTCTTGCTGACTTTGATCTTGCAGATCCTGTTCTTCCCCTTGAAGAAAAACCAGAGCCAAAAAAGGAAGAAAATATATCTGAAAATTCTGAAAAAATATCTTCCATATTAGTAAAATTAGAAAAAGGATCAAAACCTCTTGAATCTACTCCTGAGTGTCCATATGTGTCATACATTTTTCTCTTTTCATCATCACTGAGAACTTCATAAGCTTCTGCAATTTCTTTAAATTTTTCCTCCGATTCTTTATCACCTTTAGTTCTATCTGGATGATATTTCATCGCAAGTTTTCTAAAAGCACTCTTAATCTCTTCTTTTGTCGCATTTTTGCTGACACCCAGGACTTCGTAATAATCTCTTTTATTTGCCATCTAAGTTTCCCGAGTTAAAAATTATTTATTTTTATCATCATCGACAACTTCATAATCTGCATCAACAACAGAATCATCTTTCTTATCAGTATTTTGAGTACTCTGACTCTGTGAAGCACTACTTTGGTAATTCTGGTTCGCATTTGCCTGCCTTGATGCTTCCTGATATATCCTTTCAGTCATGGAGTAGCTGGCTTTTTTAAGTTCTTCTAATGCATTTCTGATTTCAGTAATATTATCAGTATTCATCTTATTCTTAAGATTTTGAATAGCATTGTTAATCTTGTTTCTTTCTTCTGAACTTATCTTGTCTCCATAGTCTTTCAAGCTTTTTTCAATGGAATATATCATAGAATCGGCTTCATTTTTAGCCTCTATCAATTCCTGTTTTTTCCTATCTTCTTCTTTATGAAGCTCTGCTTCTTTAATCATTTTTTCTATTTCTGCATCTGTTAATCCGGATTTAGCTTCAATTCTTATTTGCTGCTGTTTACCTGTAGCTAGATCTTTCGCTGAAACATGTAAAATACCATTTGCATCAATATCGAAAGTAACTTCAATTTGAGGAATTCCTCTTGGTGCTGGTGGTATGCCTATAAGATCAAAATTACCAAGGAATTTATTATCTTTAGCCATTGGCCTTTCACCCTGGAAAACCCTAATAGTAACTGCGGTCTGATTATCTTCTGCTGTAGAGAATATCTGTGATTTTTTAGCAGGAATGGTAGTATTTCTTTCAATAATTTTTGTAAATACTCCACCCAATGTTTCAATACCTAAAGATAAAGGTGTTACATCAAGTAATAAAATATCTTTAACTTCTCCGCCAAGAACTCCTCCCTGAATTGCTGCACCAACAGCGACAACTTCATCGGGGTTAATGCCTTTATGAGGTTCTTTTCCAAATAAATCTCTTACTATTTGTTGTACTTTAGGAATTCTTGTCGAACCACCAACAAGAATAACCTCATCAATTTCTGAAGCGGATAATCCAGCATCTTTTAATGCAGCTAAAACAGGTCCTCTTGTCCTTTCAAAAAGGTCATCACAAAGTTGTTCAAATTTAGCTCTGGTTAATTTTTTAGAAAGATGTTTAGGACCATTTTGATCTGCAGTAATATATGGAAGATTAATTTCAGCTTCCATAGAAATAGAAAGTTCAATTTTAGCCTTTTCAGAAGCCTCTTTTAATCTTTGTAAAGCCATTTTATCTTTATGCAAATCTATTCCTGTTTCATTTTTAAATTCTGTCATCAACCATTCCATAATCCTTTGATCAAAATCATCACCACCAAGATGAGTATCTCCATTTGTAGACTTAACTTCAAAGACACCATCACCAATTTCAAGGATCGAAATATCAAATGTACCTCCACCAAGATCATATACAGCTATTTTTTCATTTTTCTTTTTATCGAGTCCATAAGCCAATGCTGCTGCTGTAGGTTCGTTGATAATTCTTTCGACATTAAGTCCAGCAATTCTTCCAGCATCTTTTGTTGCCTGTCTTTGAGAATCATTAAAATAAGCAGGAACGGTTATTACAGCTCTTGTTATCTCTTCTCCAATATAGTCTTCTGCAATTTTTTTCATCTTCATAAGCACTTTTGCAGAAATTTCTGGTGGAGAATAAA
>JBKBTB010000129.1:0-5258 GCA_046291015.1 Exilispira sp.
AGAAGAAGAAGAAAAAATTATTCCTAAAAAAGATGAAGATAAAGAAATAAATTTAGGTGATGATGAAAAAATTATTTTTATACCAGATGAATATAAATCGGCTGCACTTTTAATTAATCTTCTGCTGGGAATAGAATTTTATCAGGATCAGATAAGATATCCAGATTATATAGGAGAACTTTTAGTTAGAGGTTTTATAAATATTTCAAGATATAAAACGATAAATAATCAGGATCCAATAAATTATGCTCTCTCATATTTAAGTATTTTACAATTATTTCTTTCAGAAATCGAATCTGAAAGTTTTTTGGATTCTTCTTTAATAGAAGTAGTTAATATTTCAATAAGACAAATTTCAGAATTACAATCACATATTGATTTCTTTTATTTGAAAAATCTTATTGAAATAAGAAGAATTTTCGAACAAAATGAAAAAGCTATTGAACAGGATTATGTAAAGAAGGTTGTTGATGAATTAAATACCTTTAAAAAGCAATATTTTTTCAAACATTTTTTCTTTGTTCATTTTACAAATATACTAAATCTTACTTTTCAACTTACTCCTTTTTATGAAATTGTTAAAAATCTTTTTTATGAAATTGAAAGAATACTTGTTGCTTCAGAAAGAAGAGGTGAAAAGAAAGTTAAAATAGAAGATAATTATTATAAATGGCTTGACAGGATAATGATTTTTAAAAATTCAATAATTGAGCAAAGATTTAAAGCTATTTTTCCTGAAAAACAGGGATATGATCCAAAAACCAGAAGAAACTTTCTTTATATTTTATATAATTTATTAAAACTTGGTGTCTGGAGTTTTGATCAGGAGAACTCTTTTTTTAATTCTTATCCGACAATGGGTTTTATAAAAACACTGGATATTGGTATTGCGAAATTAAATGTCATCGAGTCTTCAGAATTTTATCTTTACAATAGACTTCAGGTTGAACTCGATAAATTTAAAACACTGGCATATGTCGATAACTTAACTGGATGCTATAATAAAAACTTTTTGCAGCAGCAATTATTGTCAGATAGATCAACAATTGATAAATATATTATTTTATATATTGATCTTGATAATTTTAAGTATTTTAATGATAATTACTCCCATGAAACCGGTGATTTAATATTAAAAGAATTCGGTAAAATTTTGCTTAAAAATTGCCGGGATTCAGATCTACCTATTCGTATAGGTGGGGATGAGTTTTTAGTTTTACTGAAATCAAATGCTATTGAGACTGCAATCTATTTTTCTAAAAGAATATTTGAAGGTATAATTTCAATAAACAATTATTTAAAATCCTTAATCCAGCTTCAGTTTTCAAAAAATCTTGACAGATATATACTTTTTTCTATTGGTGCAACTTTATTTGAAGACAATCTTGAAGCATCAATTAAAGTTGCAGATAATTTAATGTACAGTGCAAAAAAAAGCGGGAAAAATGCACTGGCTTTTTATAATGAAAATAAATTAACTGTCTTAAGATTTAAGCAGGAATCTCAAAATGATAATAATCAAAATAATAATAATAAAAATAATAACAAAGAAGAAAAATAATATATTTTATTTATTAAAGAATTAAGCTTACAAAGTTTATGGATTAAAACTAAAAAAAAATAAAAAAGATAAATATAATGAAAGATATTCAGCTATTAAAAAGAATAGAGATTTATAAAGGCGATATAACAGATCTTAAAGTGGATGCCATAGTCAATGCAGCAAATACAAGTTTACTTGGTGGTGGCGGTGTCGATGGAGCCATACATAGAAAAGCGGGAAAAGAATTACTCGAAGAATGCAAAAGATTGGGTGGTTGCGAAACCGGGCAAGCTAAAATTACAAAGGGCTTTAACCTTCCTGCAAAGTTTGTTATTCATACTGTTGGACCAGTATATAAAGATGGAAATCATGGTGAACATCAACTTTTAAAAAATTGCTACATAAATAGTTTAAAAATTGCGGGCGAAATGAAAATGAATACAATCGCATTTAGTGCAATTTCTACCGGTGTTTATCGTTATCCAAAGCAAGAGGCATGCATTATTGCACTTGAAAGCACATTGAATTTTTTAAGTCAGAATGATTATCCCAAAAAGGTGATATTTGTCTGTTATGATGAGGAGAACTATAAGATATATTTAAATTATTTTAGTAAATTAAATTTTAATAATTACTGAAACTATTAAATCTTGTAAAATAAATTTTTCTTCAATTTTTTATTGGTAAATTAAAATTTATAAACTTCGCTTTTAATTTTTTTATAAATATAAATCGCCCAGATAATAAGAAAAAATATAGTAATTATCAATATAATAGAGTTTTGAAGTTGCATTTCGGCTTGATTAGCTTTTAATTCTAAATAATTTTCAAAATAAGTATTGTTTTGACTTTTTAACATAATAAATATAATGATAAAAGCCAGACCATTATTTAAAATATGTATGATTATAGGGTATATTAATGATTCTGTAAGGTTGTATATCAAACCCAGTCCAAGTCCCATAGCAAAAAGGGTTATTATTCTTGAAAAGTCAAAATGAATTGTTGCGAAAATAATACTCATCAATATTATGACAATTGTAGATCTTTTTTCATCAAATTTGAAGCTGAGTGAAAACCCCCTGAAAGCGATTTCTTCAATAATAGGACCAATAATGACAATTAAAAAAAAGCTTAAAAATAAATCTTCATTTAAAAGATTAGTTATGGCTTTAAAATATAGTTTTTCTGAAAGTTTGAAAAAGGCAGTATTTTTAAAAATAGGGTTTAGTAATAATTGAAGATTGGAACCAATTATTGTCAAAATAAAGAAAAATAAAAATGAAAACCAGAGAAGATCTAATCGAAGGCTTGCAGGATTTTTGCCTTTGTAAAAATCACTAAATAAGTTATTTTTCTCTTCTAGATAAAGATAATTTGACGATTCATAATTTATATTAAAAAAAGCATTTGTTTTATTTAATTTGATATATAGAAGGTATTGAAGAAATAAAAAAAATGAAAGAATAAATTTGGATAAATATTCAATTGAAATATGACGGATATTTAAATTTTTTACTATAAATATTTTTGAAAGATATATAGAAAATATTTGAGCTGAAACTATTGTTAAGATTAAACTAAAGTAATACAATCCGGGTTTTTTCATCTTTTTTAATTAAATAAATAAAAGATATAGATAAGTAAATAAAAAAAATAAATAAGTCAATTCTATTATTAAGAATGTATAAAATATTCAAGATAAAACAATTTATTGAAAATAAAATAATTTATTCAGTATAAAATATCATTGAAAATAAGATAACTTATTAAGTATAAAATATCATTGAAAATAAAATAATTTATTCAGTATAAAATATTATTGAAAATAAAATAATTTATTCACCATAAAATGATTCATTGAAAATAAAATAATTTAATAAAGATAAAATAATTAAAGATTAACCTATAAAATGTATATCTTATTTTAATAAAATTATTCAATTATCAACATTTAATTATCATTTTGTGAATCAACAAAATCATAAATGTAATCGGCATAGATAAATCTCATAAGCATAGCCTTTAACAAACTCAAATCCTTGCTGGTAATATCTGGAGAAGAAAATATTCTTTCGAAAAGTCTTCTAAATGATTTTTCATCATTTTTTATAAATAATTTTCTTTTTTTTGCTGCCTCTATTATATCTTTATAAAAGGATTCCCTTTCTATTTGAGTTGAAGATTGATGAATTTGGGGTTTTATTTTAACTGTTTTCTCTGGCTGCCATAAACTTCTTTCATGATAAATTGTTTCCAGTATAATTGCAACAGATTGTGAAAGATTTAAAGATGGGGATTTCGCACTTGCAGGTATATAAACTAAAACACTGCATTTATCTATTTCTTCTGAGGTAAGACCATTTTTCTCTCTACCAAAAATAAGTCCGATATTAAGTGAATCATATAAAATTTTTGAGCTTTTTAATTTTTCAAAAAATTTTGAAAAGTATTCTCTATGAGAATAATTTATCTGTCTTGTTTTTCCACTTCTTCTTGTAAAGGCTATGGTGGTTGTAAGATTAAGTTTCTTTATCGCCTCATCAAGGTCTTTAAATGTTTTACGCCTATCAAATATATTTAATCCTTCTGGTGTGTGGGAAAACACAAGACCTTGAGTTGGATCATCCCATGCAGGATTAACAAGAACAAGATTTTCAAAGTCAAAGTTTCCCATTACCCTTGCTACCTGACCTGCATTTCCGGCAAATTCGTTTCCAACAAGTATAATATAGAAATTCATTATTTTTCCTATTTTAAGTTTTTTTAGTAAAAATATTAAATTGTTTATTTCTAAATTATTTATATATATTTGTAAATTATTATTTATTAAATTTGATTTTCTATCATCTTTTTTAAATTAAAAAGGGCTTTCGATCGATGAGAAACCTTATTTTTTTCTTCTAAAGATAATTGCGCAAAAGTCTTATTAAGTGGTGGATAGAAAAAGATTGGATCATAACCAAAACCATTTTCTCCAGTTGGTTTATCAATAATATATCCTTCAACCTTACCGGAGAAATCATATATTTTACCATTATATCTTAATGCTAAAGCTGTTTCAAAATATGCTTGCCACTTTATATTTTCATAGCTTTCTCTTTCATTAATTAAATTGATCTTAGAGTTAATTTTTTTTAGAATTGCAATAAGGTATTGATTTCTTACCCTTTCATCATCAATATAACCAAATCTTTTTGATACAACTCCTGGAAATAAATCGATTTTATATAAATAATCTTCCCAGAATTTTTTTAGTAAGTCTTGATTGAAATTTGTAAAATCATAGAAAAAACTCTTATCATTTGAATTTATTTCGCCTTTCTTAAAATAAGAAATAAAATCTGAAAGAGGAACAACTACAAGTCCGGAGTCATCACCTAAAACAGGATAATCTATCTTTTCAGAAAATTGTTTTACTTTTAATCGAGCATTTTCAAGAAAATTAAAACCATTTTCTTCTTTAAGATCAAAAATTCCAAGTTCAGAAGGTAAGATAAATTTAATTTTATTATCAAAAAAGCAGCTTATTTCATTTAGCTTATGAAGATTATTTGATGCAAGCAATATTTTAAACATTTAATTTCCTTACTATTATATTTTAATTATTTAATTTAATTATATAATGAACATAAATGATTTTAGATATTAAAAAGTCTTTATTCCATTGAACTTAAAATTATATTTTTAAATGTTTTTTCAAATGGAACATTTT
>JBKBTB010000130.1:0-5198 GCA_046291015.1 Exilispira sp.
CTCTCCTTATGGAAATTCAAATTTTTCTATAGTAATTAAATTACTTTTATTTTATTTAAAACTTGGAAATATACCGAAACTTTCAGAGCAGGAAATTAAAAACAGTCTATTTGAAAATGATATAAAACTTGGTGATGATAAAGAAAAAATTATTTTAAGACTTTTAACACTAAAATGGAGTGGAGATTTAGATGAAAAACTTGTATTCGATGCTCTTTTAGAAGCTTATACATCTATATTGAAAAAATATGAAGAAAGTATCTATGCCCCAATTATATTTATAGATAA
This sequence comes from Exilispira sp., assembly GCA_046291015.1. GTDB lineage: Bacteria > Spirochaetota > JAAYUW01 > JAAYUW01 > JAAYUW01 > Exilispira. The sequence goes on from JBKBTB010000130.1 coordinate 289, forward strand.
TATTACATTTATAGATAAGAAAAGTAAAGATTTTCTAAGATATTTATTAGATCATCTTATTTATAAACCATTTTTTTTGGTTTCAGGAAGAAATTTCGAATCATTAATAGCCAATATATTTTTAGTCTATGAAAAGATTGAGCTTCCTCCATTAAACAATTATGAATCATATAGTTTAATAGAAAAGCTAATTGATATTAAACTTACAGATGAAGACATAGCATATATAATAGAACAATCCCATGGGAATCCATTCTTTATTGAGGAGTTTGCTAAATTTATAAATACAGAAGGAGAATTTAAAAGGCTACCTTCATCTATCCAGACAATCATTCTTGCACGTATAGACAGATTGTCAGAAAACTTAAAACAAATTCTACAAAAAGCTTCGGTTATTGGATCAACTTTCTCAATAGATGAATTATCATATATACATCAAAAAACTGGTGGCGACATTTCAAATCTGGATCTGGATATTAATAAATTAATTGGTGAAAATATTATAGAAAGAACTGGAAAGCAATTCAAGTTCCGACAGGAAATAATAAGAGAAGTAGTTTATTCAACTTTGTTAAAAGATAATAAAATGATATTGCATAGATTGACAGCCCTTTTTTTCATGAAAATTAAAAGAAAGGAACCATTGAAAATTATTTATCATTTCATAGAAGCTCAGGATATCTATAAAGCCTATAAGATTTTAACGACAGTTAATCGTTTTACAATGGACTATGTTCCATATCTGGACAAACTTCTTGAAAGTTTCCATCAAAAAGAAATAGAAAAAATTATAGATATATTATTTATAAAATATTCTATTTTATATAACAACGGTTTTATTGACAAAATTCCACAGGTTATATCCCATATGGGAGAAAAGGTTTTCGCAATAAATAATAATAGGGCTTATGCTTTATTTTATCATGTTCTTGCAACTTATAACTATGAACATTTTGATTATTTTAATGCAGAGCTTTTTGGTAGAAAAGGTCTTTATTATTATGATCAACTCGATGATACAGATAAATATAAGATATATGGTCAAAATCTTCTGAGGTTTACAGCAATTGCTTTATTTTATAAAAGAAATATAGAAGGAGCCAAAAATTTATTAAAAAAACTTGATCATAAATCAGTAGAATATAAATATTTGAAATGCATAATAGATTTCTACACAAATAATTATGAAAAAAGTATAAATGTTCTTGAAAGAGAAAAAGAAAAGATTAAAAATGATGAGAATAAAAATGATTTTTCAATAAATCTTTACCTTCCAGAGCTTATTTCATTTTATTATGAACTTGGAGCTTTTGACCTTATCTTTGACACATGCCAGTTATTTTTAGAAAAGGCAATACCAACATATAAACAATATTCTAGAATATATTCCTATTTAGGCATAGCTTCTTTCTACCTCGGGAAACATAATGAAGCCTTTGAATATTTAAAAAAAGCCGAATATAATTCAAAGCAATTAAATAATGATTATTATAAAGCAAGAGTTCAGGCATTTATTGCTGAAGCATATTATCTTTCTGGAAATATAGAAAAGGCTTATGAATATGCATTCGATGCATTAAAGATTACCAATATAAATTCAGATCATTTAACAAGTTGTGAAGTTCTTATATTATTAGTATTAATTTCAAGACAAAAAAATGATATCGAAAAGGCAAAATTTTTTCTTGCTGAAATAAAAATTTATGAAAATTCATCTATTATAATTGAATTTAAATACAAACCATTAATCTATTATTTGAGGTATCAACTAGATGACACAATAGATGAAGAGGGGAAAAAAGATCTAATTTTAAAAGCAGGCAAAATAATAAAGGATAACCTGAATAAAATTAATTCTGAAAAATTAAAAAAATCTTATTTGAAAATAAGATTTCATGAAAAGATATTGAATGAATCAGAAAAATACAAAATTTAATTTTATAAATTCAATATTACTTGAATTTTAGAAAAGATTTTAAATTTTAGAAAGCATTTTCATATGAGATTTAATATCGGGATCTTCTGGAGTCATGTTATAAGCTTTTACAATAAATTCTTCTGCCAGTTTTTTATTTTTTAGTTTTAGATAACCATATCCAACTGTATCAAGTCTTGCTGGATTATCAGGATCGGCATTCAGTGCCTTTTTTGCAAGCTGCAACCCTCTTTCGATATCTAATCCACTGTCTATTAATAAATAAGCCAACGTATTCATGGCATTATAATTATCATTTTTTAGCTCAAGAGCTTTTTTTGCATATTCAATTGCCTTTTTTATATCATTTTTCTTGTGATAAAGTGCAGCAAGAGCATTGTATGCTGCAGATGCTTCAAGACCTGTTCCTATTACTTTTTCGAAATATTCTATTGCTAAATTTATATTGTTTTTGGTGGAATAAATATATCCCATAATCAAATAAACCTGCTGCTGAATCAAGAAGTTATCTGTTAATCTTGCGACAATATTTAGATTTTCAAGAGCCTCATCATTTCTATTTAATTTGCAAAGTATTAAAGCCTTAAAATAATTTGCCATTACATGTTCTGGATTTAAATTCAATGCTTTATCTAAAGACTTTAAAGCCTGGTCAAATTTTTCTTCATCAAAAAGGACTTTACCCTTTGTAAAATAAAATTCATCTCTAGATAAATTTTCTTTATCCATAATATTATTTTACATTCACCAAAATTATAAAACAATAATATTATTCTATATTCCTCAAAATTATAAAACAATTTTTAATAAACATCAATTTTTTAACTAAAATATAGATTCGATAGCTGAAGGAATTAAAAATATCATTCCAGGCAGAAAATAAAAAAAAGCAGATATTGATATCTTACCATTATTTATAGCATATAAATCTGTTAAAGAAAGACTCTGTGAATTTGCAAGATTACCTACAATTTCAAAGTAACCATTATTTCCAATAATGTCATTAGAATTACTTTCTTCAAAAACAACTTCATCCATATACAATCTAGAGGCTAAAATTGTAGATTTTATTTCTTCAGATGGATTTTTGTCAAAATCAGGGAAATTAACATTGAGAATTATTGAAACATGATCTGGATTTATCTTTTTTATATAGTCTATATTATTCATAGCATAATCTATAGCTTTTTTTCTTATCAGTTCTCTATTCTCTAAAAATTTAATTGTTATTTTATTTATCATCTTTTTAGTATATTCAGATGAAAATGGTGGTAAATTTCGACAGGATGAAAACGCTATCGAATCAATTCCATCTTCAGCACCTCTAAATGCTGCAGAAACTGTACCGGAATAGAAAATATCTGTTCCGAGATTCGCTCCATGATTCATCCCTGAAATTACAAGATCAAATTTTATATCTTTGAAAAATCCTTTTTTAGCAGCAAATACACAGTCTACAGGATAAGCATCTATTGTGAATTTATTTTCCTGCAATTTTTCATAATATATTCTCTTATGAAAACTCATCGAATGAGCAGTACATGAGCGATTTCCATTAGGTGCTACTATATAAAGATTTGCAAATTCATTCAGGGATTCAATTAAATTTTTTATCCCTTCTGCAAAAATTCCATCATCATTTGTTATCAGAAAGTTAAAATTTTTCATTTTGATTTTATCATAAGATTTATTATCCGAAAAATAAAATAGAACATGCCGGAAAAGGGACTTGAACCCTTACAAGCTGTGAAGCTCGCGAGATTTTGAGTCTCGTGCGTCTACCAATTCCGCCATTCCGGCTCTATTTATTTATATACATCAAATTGCTTTTGTCAATATATGTTCTATATTTAAAATAGGTCAGGAAAAATTTATGTATAATAAAAAAAATTTTTATTTATTTATAATTTTTTTTATTTTATTTCTTATTTTTGCTTTTAACTTAAATGTTAATGCTCAATTTTCAATCAATCTTGGTTATAATTATGTCAATATCTTTTCGACTATAAATACCAGCTTTCTTCCTTATATTGGACTTTCTTATAATTTTAAGTTAAAAAATACTACTTTTTTTATCTATAATAGCTTTTCCTATTCACTGGATAATTTTTTTATAAACAGATTCAATATTGATTTTTCATTTTTATCATCAAGCACTTTATTTAAATATTACATATATTACATCCCCTTTAATTTGTTTCTAGTCAATAATAATTATTATAGTGGTAATCTTGTCTTTACAAAATTCCAGTTTCAAAACTTTAATAAAGTTTTTTTTGATTTTTCCTTCTCTGCCGAATATGATCAACTTGATACAAACATTTTAAAATCACCCCTTAATTTCGATATTAGTACAGTACTTTCTATTCCATTGAAAAACAACTTGCTTTCAACTTCTCTCGATATAAAATATTTAACAGATCAAGTGTTTTATTACTCACTATTAAAAGGGATATTTTCAACAAAGTTAAGCTTTTTCCCTACAATTAACGAAATTATTATCCCAAAATTATCGATCACTGGAGGTTACTCATTTAATAACACTTCAGGAAATTTTCTGGGATTTTCGATATCCAATCTTTTTTATTCTTCTTTATCAAATAAGGTTAGTTTTTCTTCTGAATTGCTAATATCTTATATTAACTATTTATCATCTGTATTACCCGATGATATTGATTACTCTCAGATTAAAGAAAATATTTTAATAACAATCAAGTATTCACCCTATATTAATAGCTCTCATTCTTTCAATATAAGACTTCTTTATTTCCCTCAGGACAATATACCTTCAAATTTAAATAGATCAATTTTAGAATTTACAAATAATCTTAGCTACTCTTCTTCAAATATTTTCATATTAGATTTTTTATCATCAATAGAATATACTTACTATTTCTTACAAAATTCACAAAATAAATTTAAACTCTTTTTCGAACTAATAATTAAATTTTTACCTGGTAAAAATCTTTCTTTA
>JBKBTB010000131.1:0-5143 GCA_046291015.1 Exilispira sp.
TATTATTTTTTTTAACCTTTCTATATCGAAAAGGTAATAAAATTCATCTCTATAAGATGAATAGCATATTATCCAGTCTAGTTCTGGAAGATAATTTAAGTACATTGATTTATATCTTGGCACTGGATCTGAAGGATTTTGCCAGATATATTCGATATAACCATTTTTCTTTTTATAACCTGTTTGAACAAAATCAATATTAGCTACATTTTCCCCTTCGATTTCTGGATGTAAATCCAGAATTATTTTTTCAGGAGCATCTTTAATATTCCAGATAAAGACATAGCCTGTTTTACCTATTTTTTCAGATTTTAATAAATTTTTTATTTTATTTTTAGCATAATTTTTATCTATCATGCCAATGTTTAATTGCTTAATAATTTCATTTATAGCCAAATTATTCTTCTGGCTTATCATCTTTAAATGATCCTCGACTGTTATGCTTAACAAGATGCTAACCGAATTAGATATTGTCTTATTGATATTTTTAAGTTGATTTAAGACATTTTTTTTCTGGTAGAAAAAATCAATGGAAATAAAAATAAAAAACACTATAAAAATTATTGTTACCGATGATATTATGTTTATTATAATAAATCTTTTCGATATTTTCATAAATTATATCTTTTATTTAATTTTAATATTCATCAAAAATAATATCAAAAAGGAGCCCTAACTCTTTTACAATAGAGCTCCTTTTATTAAAGAACAAAAATATAGTTTTTTAAATTCTTTTTATCTTTGTTTTACCCAGAAATTTCTGCCCAAAAGCTATTATTACAATGATGCCTATACCAATGAAATCTGTTATTGGATCTGGATCTATTAGCAATAAACCAGCTAAAAATAATATTAATGATTCAAATTTCTTTAATGGTTTTATAAAATATCCACTTAAGGCAGCGCTTATCGAAATCATCCCCACAAGTGCTGTTCCAATAGATAGAATAAGATGAAAAAAATTCCCCCCAAGTAAAAGTAGCTGTGGAGAAAGAACAAACATATAAGGTATTATAAAAGCTCCAATAGCAAGTCTCGTAGCTGTAACTCCAGTTTTCAATGGATTTGCCCTGGCTATTGCAGATCCAGCATAAGCGGCTAAAGCCACCGGTGGTGTTATATCTGCAACTATTCCAAAATAGAAAACGAAAAGATGTGCTGCGATAGGTCTTACTGATAACATCAAAAGAGCTGGTGCTGCAATTGTTGATGTTATGATATAATTTGCCGTTGTAGGCACACCCATACCAAGTATAATTGAAGTAAGCATTGCCATAAATAGTGTAAGCAAAAGCTGTGAATTCTGGGCTACAGAAGAAGCTAAAGTAGAAGAATTTTGAAGTTTTAAAAAATCATAAATACTTTTTGCAGCTGATCCAATACTATTTGCTGCGTTGTTTGCAACAACAATCAGTGCGCTTGCAAGCTTTAGTCCAATACCGGTTTTTGTTACAACACCAACTATAATACCAGCAGTTGCGCAGGCAGTTGCAACTCCCAGAGCAGAACGAGCTCCTTTTTCAAGCGCTTCAAAAAAATCTTTAATTGAAATTCTTGTAGATTTTCGAATCATTGAAGCCAATATAGCTATAATGATAGAACCAAGAGCAACAGTCTGCAAAGAATAGCCTGAAACTAAAAGATATATAATGGCAATAAGTGGTAGAAAAAGATGTCCCTCTGTTAAAAGAATATTTGTAAATTTTGGAAGTTCACTTTTAGGTAAACCTTTCAATCCAAGTTTTTTTGCCTCAAAATGAACTCCAGCAAAAACTCCCATAAAATAAAGACTGGCAGGTATTATTGCTGCTTTTACTACCTGAGTATATTTTATTCCTAAAAATTCTGCCATTAAAAATGCAGCTGCTCCCATTATTGGGGGCATTATCTGACCCCCGGTAGAGGCAGTGGCTTCAACTGCACCTGCAAATTCCGGTTTATACCCGAGTTTTTTCATCATTGGAATTGTAAAACTTCCCGAACCTACAACATTTGAAACACTTGATCCTTCAACCATACCCTCAAAGGCACTGGTAACAACAGCAACTTTTGCGGGTCCACCAGATGCCCAACCAGCCAATGAATTACCAATATCTATAAAAAGTTTGCCAACACCTGTTTTTTCAATAAAAGCAGCAAAGAGTAAAAACATAAATAAAAAAGTCGAAGAAACACCGACCGGTATACCAAAAATACCTTCGGTTGTAAAAAATAGATGATTTACAAGTTGCTTTACAGATACATTTCTATGGGCTATAAGATCTGGCATCGATTCACCGAAAAAAGCATAAAGTATAAATAAAATCGCAATAATTACCATAGGAAGGCCAATTATTCTCCTTGCAGCTTCTAATATAAGAAGAATAGCAACACCGCCTACAATAAGATCAGCGGTATATGTTATCCCTGCTCTCATAACAAGTTGTTTGTAAAAAACAATTATATAAAACATACAACAGAAAGCAACTATACCTAAAACAAGATCGAATATGGCAATTTTTGATCTATCTGACTTTTTAGATACCGGATATAACAAATAAACAAGAAGGAGAATAAATGAAAGGTGAACAGCCCTTGTTTGATGGGCATCGATATGGAAAAGATTAAAAATATTTAATATTTGAAACAAACTTAAAATTATACAGATCACAAAAACAGCTTTCCCGGCAAATCCACTGAGGTTCCTATGGGTAGATTCCTTATCTACCTTTTCTAGAACCTTTTGCAAATCCTTATTTTCAATATCTGACATTAAGCCTCCACAGTTTTTAGAATTGTAGCCATACAATAATTTTATTTTCCCTTAAAATACTTCTCAGCACCAGGATGAAGTGGAATGGAAATACCGAATAAAGCATTTTCTTTTTTTATGAACTTGCCCATCTGATGAGCTATCTCAAGTCTTTGAAGGTTTTCAAAAATAGCTTTTACAATTGAATAGGCAAGATCATCAGTCATATCATCTCTTACTACAAGCATTGCAAGAACAGCAAGAGATTGAACATCTTCTGATACTTTTGGATATGTATCTTTTGGAATAACTGTCTTTATATAAAATGGATATTTGGACATCAAATCTTTTACAATATTATCTGGAATCTTAACAAGCATAATATCTTTTTGTGAAGCGATATCTCTGACAGCAGCCGTTGGAAGACCAGCCGTTAAAAAAGCCACATCCAGAGTACCATCTCTTAAACCATTTGCAGCATCTGCAAAAGAAAGGTATTGAACTGAAATATCCTTATATGTAAGACCAGCAGCAGCCAATATCTGTCTTGCGTTAACCTCTACTCCACTTCCCGCAGCACCTACAGCAACTCTTTTACCTTTTAAGTCATAGATTGTCTTTATTCCTTTGTTTGCAAGAGTAACAATTTGAACTGTCTCTGGATAAAGTGAACATAGAGCCTTCATTGCTGTAAATTTTTTCCCTTCAAAAAATTCTATCCCATTATAAGCATAGTATGCAACATCATTTTGAACAAAAGCTATTTGAACAGAATTTTCCTTTAACATATTTATATTTGCGACAGAACCTCCAGTTGAAACTGCTGTAGCATTAACATTAGAAAGTTTAGAGTTGAGTATTTCAGCTATGGCTCCACCAAGAGGGTAATAGGTTCCAGCTGTACCACCAGTTCCAATATTTAAAAAAACTTTGTCAGCAGAAATAAAAAAAATCCCGAAAATAAAGATTAATAGAAAAACAAGTAAAAATTTCGTCTTCATGAACATTCCTCCTATTAAAATATTTAATTAAAATTTAATCCTGAAAATATTTTATTACTAATTTATAAAAAAACAAATTTTAATTAAATATTTTTCACATTGAGAGATAAATTGTTTATAATAATTGATATTTGTATAGATATAATAATTTATATAACTAAAATTAAAATAATAAAAAAAAGATGTAATACTCAGATTATATTAGCTTAATGTGCTATTAACTTACATCAATTTAATATTTGCCTTTCTGCAATTTTCCATTATTTCATCTGTCCAAACGCTTGCCTGAACTTCTCCAATATGTACTTTTCTCAAAAAAAACATACAAAGTCTTGATTGACCTATACCACCTCCAATAGTTTGAGGAAGATCTCCATTTAAAAGTCTTCTATGAAAAAGCAAATTTTTCCTTTCCAGACAATTTCTTATTTCAAGCTGTTTTATTAAAGAATCTTTATTTACTCTGATTCCCATAGAACTAAGTTCAAGTGCTCTATTTATCATTGGATGCCAGACTATTATATCACCATTAAGCCCATAATATCCATCTTCATTTTTTGTTATCCAATCATCATAATCTGGAGCTCTTCCATCATGGGGATTGCCATCAGATAGATTTGCACCGATCCCTATGATAAATACTGCCCCATATTTTTTAGCCACCAGATTTTCCCTTTCAAAAGGAGCTTTATCTGGATAAAGATCCAGAAGTTGTTGACTGTGAATAAAAGTTATTTTATCCGGTAAAATAGGTTTGATTTGCGGATAGCTTTCATAAACTAAAAATTCTGTTGCTACCAATGTTGAATATATTTTTTCAACAATATTTTTTAAAAAATTCAAATTCCTATCTACTTCATCCATTACAAGTTCCCAATCCCACTGATCAACATATAGAGAATGCAGGTTGTCTGGTTGTTCATCTGGCCTTATGGCATTCATATCTGTATAAAGTCCATAACCTTTTTCTATACCATAATCTGCGAGCATCATTCTTTTCCATTTGGCAAGTGATTGAACAATTTCTACATTTTCATCTAAATTTTTAGGCTTAAATTTAACTGGTTTTTCAATCCCATTTAAGTCATCATTTAACCCGGTTCCTTCTTTTAAGTAAAGAGGAGCCGTGACTCTTCTTAATTTTAATTGCGCAGAAAGATATGTTTGAAAAAAATCTTTAATATCAAGTATTGCCTTTTCAGTTTCTGTTAAACTTAAATAAGGTTGGTAATTTTCAGGATAATAATAAAAAGCCATAACACACCTCCATTTATATCTCCATTTATATTAGGTTAAATCTTATTAATTGTAAATTATTTATAAAATTATATAAAATTATTTTGGGTTATTAATTATAATTTTTCTAAATTATTTATTAATTTTATAACTTATTAATTAAATTTTGCAAATT
>JBKBTB010000132.1:0-5100 GCA_046291015.1 Exilispira sp.
AATGCAGAAGAATTTCTTGGAATATTAAGCCATATCAAGAATGAGGAAAAATTAGATTCAAAATTGATAATAGATTTATTTACGATGCTACCTTTTATAGAAAGTTTCAATAATCTTTCAGATATTACTTCTCAATATTTAAGTATCATAGATATAACAAAAATTCCAGATGATTACCTTAAAATAATTTTACCTAAATTAGATTGTAAAATTCTTTCAGATTATATTGTAAATAAAAATTTTAGTGAGAATGAATTAAAAAGATTTATTAAAATTTTACCAGGTATTATTAGATACAAACCAGAATACATTTCTTTTCTTAAAGAAAGTGAAATAATAAATTATTACTTCCAGTTGAAAGATAAGAGTTTATTATATTTTCTGATTGAAAATTCTTTAGTTGATATTGATAAAATGTTTTTATATGCTTATTCAAATTCACTTAAATTAACTCTTGTTAATGATATTTTAAATGGTGAAAGATTAATGGCTTTATCTGCTGTTAATCTGAATAGAATAATAGAATTTTTTTCTAAAATCAATTATAAAAACTTAAAATCAAAAGATATTACAGATAAATTTACTTTTTTAATTGAATTATTCCTGTTTAACTATGATAGATATGATTTTTTTGAAAAATTCTCTATCATTGAAAATTTAATTTTTTCAATGCCAATTAATATTGATAATAAATCAAATAAACTTGATTTATCAAAATACGATGAAAACAAGCTAAAAGATTTTTATAGTTTAATTCTTTTAAGTTATTACTTTTTAGATAGCAACAAGATAGTTTTACTTATTAATGATTATTCTTTACCTGTATATGAATCTTTTGAAAATATTATAAAAAATAAAACCGATTATATAAATCAGTTGATTTATGATAGAGAATTTGAATCTAAAAATAATTTCGAGCAATTTAACTTAGAAATATTTATCGAAAATATTTTAGAACTGATTATAAAATCATATCCAGATCAAGAAATATTGGAAAAATATGTTATCTTATATATCAAGGATAATGAATATTTATCCAGGGTTTTCTGGAAAATTGTTAATAAATATAAAATACCTGGTTTAATATACCTTTTTGATAAATACTATGGAGGAATTAAATGGGAAAAAATAAGAGATTCGTATTTAAGTTTGTTCAAATAGTATTAATTTTATTAATCATTAATATTTTCATCTTGTTTTTTCCATATTCTTCAAAAGGTGAATATCAATCAAATAAATCAATTACTTTATTTATAAATTCTTTTCCTTATAAGGCAAATATTTATATAGATAAAAGATATATTGGACAAACACCATTTATTATTCGAGATTTGAATTCAAAAACTATTAAATTAAAAGTGCAAAAAGATAAATATTTAACTTTTGAAAAAATACTTGAAATAAAAGATGATAAAAAGTATGAAAGTATTTTTGTTCAATTACAACCGGCAAATTTTGCCATCTCTGTTATAGACACTTATTCGGTAAATATAAATAAAAAGAATTATGATTCGCCAATTAAAATCGAAAATGTCCCCAATGGTTCCTATCAAATTTATAAAAAAGGTAACACTATTTATTTCATACATGATAAAGTAAAATTTTACATTTCTCTTCTTTCATATTTATTAACACTTGGTTCTGCTGGATATGGTGCAATTACAGGTTCACCAGAATATCTAATAGTATCTTCTATAAGTCTTATAATTTCCATTTATTTTTTATTTTCAACCTATTTACCCGTAAAAAGTGAATATATCATAAATACAAATCCCTTATTTAAAGAAGATGAGAATATTTTTATTCTCTCTCAAAATTTAATCAATCAATCTCAGTTTAATGCTGCTATCATTCAATTACAACAAATAATGAATAAATATCCTGAATCTTATTATATTCCGCATTGCATGTATTACATTGCCTATTGTTATGATGCTCTTGGTAATTTTGAAAAAAGCAAAACTTATTATGAGCAGCTTTTACAGAATTATCCAATAATTGATTTTTATGATATATCTTATTATTCACTGGCTAAAATTTATTATGATGCTGGTCTTTATGATAAATCAATTCAATTTTTTCAAAACATCATATACATCGATGAAGAAATAATTTCAAAAGATATTGTTAATGCCTATCTTTTATTAAATTATATTAAAATATATCTAACGACAAATAAAGATTATCAAAATGAGATAACTTATTATTTTCAAAATGTTTTCAATGCAAGAATTGGAATTTTAAGAGGTGAAGTTTATTATAATATGGCTTTATATCTATTAAAGCATAATAAAAAAATAGAAGCTATTGAACTTTTACAAAAAATATTAAAGGATAACATGCTTTACTCTGAAGAAGCTACTAAATTACTTTCTGAAATAGAGGATTGAGATTTTACAATTTTGTGATTAATTTTTCTCTGGAGTAAACAGAAAATGGCTTACAATTATCTTTTTGGTCCTGTTCCTTCAAGAAGATTGGGAATTTCGTTGGGGGTAGATTTAATCCCTTATAAAACCTGTTCATTTAATTGTATTTATTGTGAATGTGGAAAAACTACATCCTATCAAACTGAAAGAAAGGAATTTTTCCCTGTTGAAGAAATTTTCTCGGAAATTTCAGATTATCTTATAAAAAATGAAGCCCCAGATTTTTTAACTTTTTCTGGCTCTGGAGAACCAACTTTATACAGTAAATTAGGACAACTTATATCCTTGTGCAAATCAAACTTCCCTGAAGTTAAGATTGCAATCATAACAAATTCTTCTTTATTTTATAAAGAAGATGTTAGAAAGGAATGCAGTCTTGCTGATGTTGTTTTACCATCATTGGATTCGGCAAGGGCAGAAAGCTTTATAAAATTAGATAGGCCTTTTAATAAAGATATGCTTAATTTGATCATATATGGTCTTATAGAGTTTAGAAAAATTTATGATAAAGAAATATGGCTGGAAGTTTTCTTTGCTCAGGGAATTAATGATACAGAAGAAGATATAGATGCTCTATATGATACAATATTAAAAATAAAGCCAGATCTCGTTCAGCTCAACACACTGGATAGACCACCTGCAGAATCATATACAAAACCTGTTTCAAAAAAGTTTTTAGAAGATGTTGCAAGGAAATGGAATAATTTACCAGTCGAGATTATTAGTAGATATAAAAGTAGAAGTGAAATTATAGATTATTCTGAGGATTTTGAACTTCAACTTATAAGTGCGCTAAAAAGAAGGCCACTTACTAGAAGTGACCTTACCATTACTTTTAATAAACCTATTGTTGAGATAGCCAAGTATTTGGACATACTCGAATATGAAAAAAAGATAAGAAATATTATATTGAATAAAAAAATCTTTATTCAGTATATTCAATAACTATTTATTTTCAATAACTATTTATTTTCTTATTTATTTTCAATAATTATTTATTTTTAATTGATTCCAGTAATTCTTTTAATATTTTTATTTCTTTTTCTTCTATCAATCTATCTTCTTCATCGAAAGGAATAGCAAGACCCCTTTGAATTATTTCTCTTGCCTTAACATAATCTTTTTGTTCAATCAAAAACTCTGCATAGAATCTATAATTGACCCTGCCCGTTGGTCCATACTTTAGTGAAAGTTCATAGTATTCTTTGCATTTTGTCTTGCTTTTACCAGGAACCTTCTGGTAAAGTCTTCCTAAAAGCATATAAGGAGCACCTTTATTGAATGAAGGATCTATTTCGGCAGCTTTTGTAGCAGCTTTTTCCATTGGCCCTACAGATGATAAACTTGCAAGAATTCCATTAACTTCTCCCCAGCTGCCAAGACAAACAGCAAAATAATAATAACCTTCAACACCATTTGGATTTAATTTAGTAGCATTTTCTGCTACATTTTTACCTTCTGTAAAATTTTCCTTTTTAATTTTATTATCATTTATAAATTCATTTGTATAAAAATGAATTGCTCTTGCATATTTCCATGCCGCTTCATAAGAATTAGGATTTTCTTTGTATAGTTTTTTATAATATTCGTAAGCAGCCTTAGCTCCCTCGGCTGAGTTTCTATTTTTCCATGGAGTATCATCAAAAGAAAAGAATATTAATAAAGCAATTAACAAAATTGGTAAAAAATACTTAAAAAAATTTTTCATATAACCTCCACTATTATTAAAGATTTAGATTAAATATATAAAAATATTTTAATTTGTCAAAATTTGATATTGAATAATATTTTGATTTGAATCTAAAATTAATAAGCCAAATGTTCCAGAAGCGCATCTAGTTAAAGATTTTATTAAAATATAATATTTTAATTTTGTCGCTTCTATCATCGCAGAAGGTGTGTTATTAAGATATGTAATCCCTCCTGGCTGGTCTTCAAAAGTTATCTCTGAATAATAACAATTTTTTATAAGATTATTTTCATCATCATAAATTTGAAAGAAAAGATCTTTAAATGTCAATTCTATCTTAAATATATCTGCATTATAGTTATCAGCAAGATAGATATAATAAGTTTTACCGATTTTAGTATCAAAACTAATTCTTAATGAATAATCATTAATCTCAAGTATATCAAGATTTACATGATCTTCTGTTAAAAATTCTTCAACTTTTGACTCATAACCGATAGGCTCCGCTTCTGAAACGCTTTCTGGTTTTATTACCCTGCCATCTATTTCAAGTTTAATTCCAAATGTACCTTCATAAACCAAACTTATAGGTTCTACGAGAATTAGGACTTTATCCTCTAAACTTATAAATTTTGCAGAATAGTTATCGTTTAATGATGTAATACCACCTCCTTCAGCTGTTGAAGTATATATATCATAGTATAAATTACCATCGGTTTTCATTACATGAAACCATGCCCCATCTAAAGAAAAGTAAGTATTAAAAAGATTATTGTTAAAAGCATCAATTATTGTTAATTTACATTCTTTGCCTTTTGTTGTAAAATAGGTAAAAAGTAATGCTTTACCATTCAAAAGTTTATATTCCAGAATGTTATTTTTAAGAATAGCTTCTTTATGAAGTTCATCAAAAATAGATTTAGATATCTTATAAGAAACCTTTTTATTATCTGAACTTAAAAGAGCAAAACCAAATTTCCC
>JBKBTB010000133.1:0-5083 GCA_046291015.1 Exilispira sp.
GGAGGTTATTTATGAAATCCAGATTTTTTATTTTTATTGTTTTATTAGCCATAATAATTTTCTTTTCATTTTTGCAAACAAATAAGATAGTTGTCGATATGGCTAAAAATAAGGTAAAACTGCCAGAAAAAATCGAAAAAGTCATAACACTGGATCCTTTTTCCACACAGATAATGATAGGACTTGGATTAAAAGACTTGCTTGTTGATGCTCAATATGGTAAAAATCTTATAGGGGATGGTTTTAGTGTAGTAATTCCAGAAATCAAAAATTGGGGGAATTCTTTTTCCGGAAATACTATAATACTTGAAAATATAATTGAAAAAAAGCCGGATTTGATAATATCCCAGATAGGTAGACCCGATATCAACAAGATTATGGAATTAAATATTCCAGTTGTTCAAATTGAAGTTGAAAATGATCAGGCTTTTATAGGCTCTTTAAATTTTATAGCCGAGATTTTTAATAAAAAATCAAGAGCAGCTGAAATTTCTAAATTTATCTCTGTAAAACTAAATGAATTTTATTTGGCAAATGATAAAAATAAAAACAAGATTAAGCCAAAAGTTTATATAGCAGGAAGTAATATTTTAAGAACATTTGGTGTGGCATCATTTCAAAAATGGCTTGTTAATTTAGCCGGTGCAAATTTTGTTACAGAAGGCTATAATCAATTAAAAGTGGATATAAATCCCGAAACTCTTATAAAACTTAATCCGGATTATATAATACTCTCAAAATATACATCAGAATCTGTTTCTCAAATTATAAATGACACAAGATTTTCGAAAATTAATGCAATAAAAAATAATTATATCTATAGAATGCCTTCTTATATATTATCATGGGATTTGCCATCATTTGAAATGATAGCTGGAATAAGCTTTTTACGATATATTTTTGGTTTTGATACAATTCAGCAACTAAAAGATACATTAAAAAATCTTTATATGATAGTTTATCAATTTGAAATGCAGGATAAAGAGATAGATAATTTACTTTTATGTCAATATTAAAAGTTTCAGACTTATATTTTTCTTATAATAATAAAACCACCAGAAATATAGTTAAAAATAATAATATAATTAATCGTAAATATTTGATTAAGCATAATAATTTGGTTGAAGATAATAATTTAATTAAATATAATAATCATAAAGAAAGCGATAAAAAATTTCAACTAAAAAGTATTAATTTTGAGGTTTATCAAAGTGAAGTATTAAGTATATTGGGTCCAAATGGCTGCGGTAAAACTACTATCCTCAAGCTTATTTCAAAAATTTATAAGGCTGAATATGGTTCAATTTCCTATAATGGAATAGATATTAGAAAGATAAATTATAAAGAATATTCAAAATTGGTTCATTATGTTCCTCAAAATTCCAATTTATTCCCTGATTTTAGTGTTATTGATACAATAGTGACTGGCATAAATCCAGAACTTGGATTTTTTGAATTTCCTTCAAGATATCATTATCAAAAAGCAAGGCAACTTTTAGAAGATTTTGGATATTTAGATTTGATAGATAAAAATTTAAATCAGATTAGTGGTGGTGAAGTGCAACTGGTATTTTTTCTACGAGCTCTTATGAGCAATGTTGAAATTCTTATATTCGATGAACCAACAGCTTTTCTAGATTTTAAGAATCAATCAAAAATTTTAAATGTTATAAAAAAAATATCTCAAAAAAATAAAACAATAATTGTCTCACTTCATGATCCAAATCATGTTCTAAGAATTTCAGATAGAGTTATTTTACTTAAAGATGGACAAATTTTCTCCAGTGGTAAACCAGAAGATATATTAACTGAAGAAAATCTTGGCAAGCTTTATGAATATCCAGTAAAAAGGCTGAAAGCAAAAGAAGAAAACTATTATTTTTTTCGAATTTAATTTTTTATTTGTCAAATCAATGCCAATACATTTTGATTACTTTCTTTAAGGAAATTTATGAAGAATAAGTATTTTACAATTGTAATAATTTTTTCTCTTTTAATACTTATTTTGATTTCTTTTTTTTCTATTTTTTCAGGTCAGAAGCGAATTTCTGTAAAAGATGTTATTAAAGTTTTATCTGGAAAGGAAAAAGATGATATAAATTACTTAATAATTAATAAAATCAGATTACCAAGAATATTTGCAGCATTTATTGTTGGAGTTGCTTTATCAGTTAGCGGGAGTGTTCTTCAAGGAATTTTCGATAACCCTTTAGCATCACCATATCTTCTTGGAATTTCAAATGGTGCTGGTTTTGCAGCATCGCTTGCTATAATAATTGGATTAAATGGTTTTTATATTCAGATATTTGCTTTTTTTGGTGGTATAATTGCAGCAACTCTTGCAATATTATTTTCATATACATTTAAATCAAGAGGATCAATTTCCATTATAATTGGCGGTATTTTGATAGGGAATTTTTTCGCTGCACTAAATATGTACATTAAATTAATAGCAGATCCTTTGGCAAAACTTCCTTCAATTGTTTACTGGCTTATGGGCTCTTTTGTAAATGCTTCATGGGGCTCAATCATTATGCCATTTATTCTTATTTTTATATGCAGTTTTTTTCTTTTAATGCTTTCCTGGAAGTTAAACATTTTATCATATGGTGATGATAACGCAAAAACACTTGGAGAAAATCCAATTCTTCTTAAATCAATCGCATTAATATTAACAACCTTCATTACATCTTCAGCAATAAGTATTAGCGGAGTAATAGGATGGATTGGAGTTGTTATACCGCAACTTGCAAGGATAAAAATTTCAAATGATTTCAGAAAACTTTTACCTGTCTGTATAATATGGGGAGGTACTTTTACCATTTTTGTCGATAGCATAGCGAGAGTTTTTTTAAGATATGAACTTCCAGCGGGTCTTGTTTCTGCAATAGCTGGAATTCCATTTGCTGCCTTTATTTTGTCAAGAAAAAACAATAATTTTTAATTTTTACTCTTGTCAAAATAATCTTTTGAAATTATATTTTTATTAGAAGGCTGTTTATCGGAGGAAACATGGCTAAAACTGACAAATATGTATGCCAGGTTTGTGGATTTGTATATGACCCTGCTGAAAATGACAATGTTGCTTTTGAAGATTTACCTGAGGATTGGGTATGTCCGGTTTGTGGAGCATCGAAAGATCAATTTGAGAAGGAAGAGGATTAAACAAATTTTAGGGAGCAGTTATGAAGGCTTTTAAGATTAAAGATAATATTTACTGGGTTGGAGCTATTGACTGGGATTTAAGAGATTTTCATGGGTATACAACTGAAAGAGGATCTACATACAATTCTTACCTTATTATTGATGAAAAAATTGTCTTAGTAGATACTGTTAAACATTATCTTTTTGAAGAAATGCTAGGTAGAATATCATCGATTATAGATCCTTCTAAAATAGATTATATCATAGCACAGCATGTAGAGATGGATCATTCTGGAAGTCTTGAAAAGCTTATCAAAATTGCTCCCAATGCTAAAATTATTACATCAAGTTTTGGAGAAAAAGGCTTAAAAAAGCATTTCTCTTCTATTAATTTATATAATGTTGTTAAAAATGAAGAAATTCTTAATACTGGCAAATATAATCTTACATTTATTATGGAAACAATGGTCCACTGGCCAGATAATATGGGAACATACCTGAAAGAAGAAAAGATATTTTTTTCACAGGATGCTTTTGGTCAGCATCTTGCCTCATTTGAAAGATTTGCGAAGGATTTCGGTAAGGATATTTTATTTGAAGAGGCTAAAAAATATTATGCAAATATAGTTTTACCATATGGAGGTCAGGTTCAAAAAGTCTTAAAACAGGCTTCAAAATTAGATATACAAATTATCTGTCCCAGTCATGGATTAATATGGAATGATTATATAGATGAAATTGTTGCAAAATATGATAAATGGTCAAGATATGAAGTGGATGAAAAGGCAGTAATTATATATGATACTATGTGGGAATCAACAAAAAAACTTGCCTATGCTGTTGCCGAAGTTTTTGAAGATCTTGATATTGGATATGAACTTCTAAACTTAAAGGTTAATAATAATTCAAACATTATAACAAAGTTGATAGATGCCAGATATATTGCTATTGGAAGCCCAACTTTGAATTCTGGCATTTTACCAACAGTTGGCAGCTTCCTTACTTACTTGAAAGGTCTTGCTCCTAAAAATAGAATAGGTTTTGCATTCGGCTCTTATGGTTGGGGAGGGCAGTCTGTACCTGAACTTGAAAAAATTTTAAGTACTATGGGATTTAATATGATTCCATCTTTTTCATGCAATTACATACCTTTAGCCGAAGATATTATAAAATTAAAACAACAACTAAAAAACTCTTTAATTTCTTTAAAATAAATTTTAAAATTTTATATTTATTTTTCAACCTGTGTATTTTATGACTTATAAAATCATATTATAATCAAATTTTATAAAAAATGCAAAAATTTTTAATAAAATAAAAAAAGAAGATAATTATTTATGGATTAGGTCAAAAATTAATAATTTAATTTATAGCCAGCAATAAATTAGTAATAAGTTTATAATGGCAAGTTTAAAAAGAGCGAATAATTTTGGTATAAAGCTATTCTGAAGGAATTAACCTAAATAGGATTTATATACTTTTGTGATCGTACAGGGAAGAGAAAATTGGCTGGTATTTTTAATTTAATTCTATTCCACATATTGCTTCTATGCTAAAATAATTTGTGTAATAATCGATTGCTTCAAGATAAAGAGAAATAAGATCTGTATATAAATTGGATTTGAATTTTAAAAAATCTACTTCGTTTAACTCACCTTCATTAAAAACATTTTCTTTTAATTTTATTATTTCATTATCAGCTTGAATTTTAGATAAGTAATATTCTATTTTAGCTTTGTTTACCTCACATTTTAATTGCATTTGAATTAAGATGTTAGAAAGATTCTGATAAGCATATTCTATTTGAACTAAAACTTTAGCAAGTTCATTTTTTGCCTGCTTTATTTTGGCTTCAAGGCTTCCAGCATCATATAAAGGGGCAGAAAGACCAAGAGAAATCGTTATATTATAATCATCTGCAGTGAACCAACCTGTTTCT
>JBKBTB010000134.1:0-5083 GCA_046291015.1 Exilispira sp.
AACTTAAAAGGTGTATTCAATATGACCCAGGCAGTTGTACAGGTAATGCTTGGTCAAGGCAGTGGTGTTGTACTGACAACATCTTCTGTTGTAGGTAGATATGGAAATGTAGGTCAAACCAACTATGCAGCTACAAAGGCTGGTGTTATAGGCATGACTTATAGCTGGGCTAAGGAATTTGGAAAGAAAGGCATTAGATTTAATGCAGTAGCACCTGGCTTTATCAAAACACCAATGACTGAAAAATTACCTCAAAATGTCATTGAAATGATGATTGAAAAAACACCATTAAAAAGATTTGGAGAACCAAAGGATATTGCCAATGCATTCCTTTTCCTTGCTTCAGATGAAGCATCCTTTATAACAGGTCAGGTTTTAGGTGTAGATGGAGGATTGGTTATTTAATTATACTTTATTTTTTGACTTTAATTTAAACTGTTTTATATTTTATATTATTAGTGAATAATGTAATTTTTTGCCTATTAATTTTGCATATAGAGGTAAATATTAAAATGTTTAAAGAAAAATTATTTTTTTCTTTTTTAATATCTTTACTGTTAATTTTAACCTCTTTCTTCTTATCTTTTTTGGATAAACCTATATATAATGAATTACTTGTTTTTATAAATGATCCTTTAAATTCACTACCAGCACTTGCATCAAAATTTACCTTAAATTCTTTGACCGAGTATTTTAATGCAAAAGGTATAAAGATTTATACCGAATATCCACTCTCAATTGATGCGGCTTTCAAAATTGCTAAAGAAAAAGATCTTAAATATTTACTCGAAATAAAGAGTAATTTACTTTCGTTTTCAAGATCTTCTTCTGGATATTCTGCAAAGCTTGATGTTTTTATTTTTTTATATGAATTGAATAATCTTACACCAAAACTTAGTAGTAATGAAACTGGAATTTCAGAGAATACCCTTTCGGCAGATATTTCATTTGCATATGCACTATATGATGGTTCATTAAAAGCAATTTACAAAATAGAAAAGGATTTACTGGTTATATTAAAAAAATAGTTTCTTGACAATTTTTTTTTATTTTGTATTCTGTCTTTGTTAAGGCCCATTCGTCTAGTGGTTAGGACACTAGATTTTCAATCTAGCAGCGGGAGTTCGATTCTCCCATGGGCTAAGATAGCGGCTTGTAAGCCGCTTTTTTTTTAGTTATTTTTTTATCTTTATAAATTTTTTATCTTTATTTATCCTTAATTTTTTCTATTTATTTTCTATAATAATTATTTCCTTATCTTAACATTATAATTTTATTTTTATATTTAGATATTATCAATTTTTAATATTAAAAAAAAAGCCCTGCCGTGGTTCTATGGCAGGGTTTAGGAGGGTGGTTATATCTTACGATATAATCATTATTAATATCGAAAATATTGAATTTTCTTTAGGAAAATTTTAATATTTTTTATAAGTTTTATGTAGATGATGCAAAATAGATATAAGCTGTATGGCCAATCATTCTATCGACTGGCCTTGATTGACCTGTTTTTATCTTCATATTTCTCTCTAAAATTTCAAAACACTCTAAATTGATAAAACCATATTGTTCAAGTATTTCATAAGTTTTTGTTATCTGTTCAACAGTTGGTGATAAAAATCCAGCCCTATGTCCTCTTTTAAGTATTTTATTAACTAAAGGTATTACTTCCCAGGGAGTAGGGATATCTACAAAAACAGCATCAAAATAATTTTGATATGAAATTGCATTGTTTTCTATATCACAAAGTTTGGTAGCAGAATCACACAAAATGAATTCAATATTTTTTAATAAATTTTCACTACCAAGTTTAGCAATATTTTTTTTTGCTGTTTGATGTGATAATTCACTTATATCTATTGTAACAACCTGTCCTTTTTCTCCAACTGTTTCAGCCAAAATCATAGTAAAAGCACCTGAACCTGTGCCTATTTCAGCTACTTTTTTCCCGCAAGAGATTCCAAGTTCATAAATTATTCTTGCTGCTTCCTTGGGATATACTATGGTATGCGATCTTTTAACCTTCATCGCCCTATCTTTAAGTATAGGAGGAAGTATATAAAAGATATAACCTTTATTGGAGATTATCTTATCTCCAAAAGAAATCCCTTCAGATAAAATTAGTTGGCCCTTATGACAGTTGAATTCGCTATTTGGTTTGTATTCTATTAAAAATTTTACCTGTGGTGAATGATAAATTATTATTAAATCGCCAGCTTTAAGCATTTTATTTGGTTATTCTTTTTCCCTTAAAGCGATATTAATCTCAATTGTACCAAATCGAGAAGAAAAATAAACTGCGATTGTATGTATTTTTATAAATTGTATATTATAGTCTCTTCCTATAATAATAGTTGGTGGAGTAATACTTAACATTTTATTTTGACCGGAAAGATTAATTGTAGCCCTTCCAGTTATTATATTTGCAAGTTCCGCAATAGCACTTCTAAGCATTTCGGTATCATTTCTCTTTTTTTCATCTGCAATCATGCATTGAGCAATCCTTTCTGCAGTATGTTCTTTAAAAGAATAAATAACCTGTCCTTCAATAAATCCAGCGACTCCAACAATAATTGAAATCTCATTGTCTGGAGTTGGATCAGATTTTAATTTCATATCTGATTTTGCTAATTCTACACCTGCTAATTGTTCAAATACTTCTATCGCATTACTGATAAAAGGATTAACATATTCTGCTTTTATAGTTTTCATATATATCTCCTATAAAATTATAATTAATTTAATAGATTTACTTACATATTTATATTATGATTTTAATAATATTTTGCAACACTATTTTTATTTAAACAAAATTATAAAATATTATTAAGTGTTTCTACAAGTTCTGGTTTATAAATAAATTTATCATAATTGATTGATAGATCAACTTCATCTTCATTTGAACCAGACATTATAATAATTTTACAATTCTCACTTTTTTGCTTTATATTATTGATTATATCATTAATTTTTTCTTTTTCGAAATTATAATCTATTAAAGCAATATCGAAAAAATTATTTTGTGATAAAATACTTTTTAATTCTTGATAATTTTTAGCAATATTTACATTATAATTTTTTCTAATTGCAATTTTATAGATTAATTTACAAATATAATCTTCATCATCAATTATTAAAATATTAAACATTTTAATTAACCCAAAAATATTTTATTATTAATAATTAGTCTAAGAGCTTAAATTTTCAATCTGTAAATTTATCCGGTACTTATCGACAATATTAAGTAATTTATCAATGGTATTTCTCGTTTCCTGAGAATCAGTTAAAAGTTTATCACCAATAATTTTGAATTCCTCAAATTGCATATTGATTTCAGAAATTGAATCTGCTATTCTATCCAGATTTGCTTTCTGGCTTTCTGATGCATTATTTACAAAAGTATTTATATCAGATATTCTTGTAATATCATTTTGAATTTTTACAAAAGATTCATATAACTGCTGATATTTTTCTAAAAAATCACGGAGCTCATTTTTTAATTGCTTTATAGTTTTAGAAATATTTCTTGTAATTTTATCTGATTCATCTGCCAGCTTTCTAATTTCTGATGAAACCACTTCAAATCCTTTACCTACTTCACCTGCCTTTGCTGATTCTATTGCGGCATTTAATGATAGAAGATTTGTTTGATCGGAAATTTCGGAAATAGATGTTACGGCATTGGTCATCGTTTCAATCTGCTTTATAAGATTTTGAGTTTTCAATTTAAAATCGCCAAGAACTTCTGAACTATTTTGAACAGTTGTCAAACTAAGTTTAGACTCATTTGCAACTTCATTTATTTTATCGACAATTTCAGAATTATGAGAAACAACTTCCTCAATCGAAACCATTATATCTTTAATTAAATCAGAAAAATGTGAGATACTTGAATCTATTTTTTTAGAAACTTCAACATTACTTTTTATATGTTTTTCAAGCACTGAAAATTC
Organism: Exilispira sp.; assembly: GCA_046291015.1. Lineage (GTDB taxonomy): Bacteria > Spirochaetota > JAAYUW01 > JAAYUW01 > JAAYUW01 > Exilispira. Next base: position 3,954 of record JBKBTB010000134.1, read on the forward strand.
ATTTTTTACATCATAGATAATTAAAGAAAAGTTTTCTATCAGACTATTAATAGAATTATTTAAAATATTAACTTCATCTATTTTAGAACTTTTGATTTTAATTATATCAAAAGTATTAGTCTCAACAATCTGTTTCATCCCTTTTTGAAGTTGTGTTATTGGTCTGGAAACCTGTGCTGACAGAATAAAAATTACTATACTTGCGATTAAGATTAAAGAACTTACAATTATTACTATATATTCTATCAATGCTTGAATGGGAGCAAGATATTCATTGTCTGAAGCACCTACTACTATATACCATTGCCAATCATGAAGTTTCATGAATTTGGCATGATAATTATCTTCATTATAACTAAATTGTATAGTTTTGTCCGGGAAATTACTGTTTTCCTTTAATGCATTGAATATTGGACTTATCTCATCCTCTTTTTTAATTTTAGAAGAAATATTATAATACTCTCTCTTACCTTCGAAACTATAAATTCCAGCATAACCTTTTTGACCGATTTGTGTTCCTATAACATATGCGGCTATCATCGATTTAACATTATCTTCTGAAATATCAAATTGAGCTCCTAACTCTCTTATTCTAATAATAAATGAATCAATGTCATCAAACTTTGTTTTAAGTGAAAGTTCGATTAAATTTAATGCATAAGACTTGACCATCTGATATATTAAAAAACCCGCAAGAGTCATTAATAGTACTATTAAAGGAATTAAAAAGATCAATAACCTGTTTCTTATTTTCATAATTTTCTTCTTCAATTTTTTCTATGCTTTAAGTATCGAAAAAATAATAACAAATATTTATAAATTTACCTGTTCAATATTTCGCGGGAAAAAACTTTTAAAAATTTTTATGAATTCAATTAATTTAGGCTCATCAAGTCTGTTTTCAATTATAATATACTTTCCTTTAATCTTAAAACCAAACATAAAGATATATTTTTCATTAAAATCTAAAAATAAATAATTTGGTCTTTTTAAAATTTTTTTTACAAAGATCGAATCAAGATCATCAAATGAATAATTATATTTTCTATATAAAAATATCAAGCCCTTTTTAATCTGAATTTTTTTATCTTTTTTATAAAAAGCAATTGTATCTTGATAAAATGTTCCAA
>JBKBTB010000135.1:0-5067 GCA_046291015.1 Exilispira sp.
CAGAAATAACAGAATTTGAAGGCTTTACTTCCTATGAATTATATAAGACAAGTTTCAATGGGCAGCTGACAATTGGAATAAAGTTAAGCGAAAATGTAAGTCTTGGGCTTTTAATGGAAAGTTTGCTTGCTGGATATATTTTTCCAACATATGAGGTTTATGTTACAATAAGAGGATAAATAAAGAAGGTGGTTTATATGTGGGATTAAAAGATATGGAAAATTCTTGTTTTTATTTTTACAGGCAATGAAAAAAACTAAAAAAAGAAAAATTAAAGAAGTTGAAAAAATTACAAAAGCTAAAAAATAGGAGGATTGATTTTATGAAGAGAAGTATTATTATTTTATTAAGCTTAACTATTTTACTTGCAATGCCAGTTTTGGCGGAAGCACCAAGTCAAGAGAATGCACCTTTGGCAGGTGAAGGGCAGCTATTTTTAGGGGAGTTAAGTCAGTTAAGTGAAGAGGAGTTGATAGATATATTAGGTAATTTATATTATTCTGTTGAAGATCCAGAGATGATTGGTTCTGTTCCAACATTTGATCCCAAGACAAATAATAATATGGACAAAAAAAGTGTTTTAAAAATGGCTCTTTATAATGCAAAAATATGGATTAAGCTATTGTCTGGGATTGGATTTTTAGAATTAGTTGATATAATTATTACATTAATAATCGAAGATAAACCCATAACATATGAAAATATTATAACTCAATTACTTGATTTACCTAATTAACTAATAAATTAGCTTATGGTAGCAATCTATAAATAGCTATCATAAGCTTTTAAAAAATTGGAAATATTATATGAAAAAAGAGATAATATTAATTTTAATTAGTATAATATTATTATTTATAAATATATTTATTATATTGATATTAAAAAAAATTCAAAAATCTCTATTTAACAAAGAATATGGAAAATATAAATATATTTTTATTTGTATTTCAGAATTTTTATTAAATTTAATAATTATTTATATTGAAGGATCAAGATTTTTGTTAGTAATAAAATTATTACAAAATTATCAAAAAATTAAAATTATAGCATATATTATTAATCTTTTTATTTTTGTTTTTATTACATATTTTTATATAAATCGATATGATAAAAATTTTCTTAATTTTGTTTTTAAATATGTTAGTAAAAAAAGTTTACTAAATTCTATTTTATATTTCATTCCTTTTTTAATTTTTACTTTCTTTATTGCAAAGATTAGGAATAATAAGTTATTCACACTATCTGGATTATTAAAATTAGTTAATTTTAATTCTATTATAGTCTTTTTATTCACTTTTAGTGAAGAATACTTATTTAGATATATATTAGAATATAGAAGAATTTATTATAAATTATATATTGTCGAAAATGAGTTAAAAAAAAATAATTTAGATGTTTTTGTGGATTTTAAAATATGGATTATTTTTTCAATAATCTTTAGTTTTGTTCATGCACAATACATTATTTTTTTGAGTCTAAATGAATTATTTTTGTTTACTACAATTTTAGTTCCATTTATAATATCCATATATTTGTATTTTTATCGATTAAAAACAAATGCAATTTATTTTTCTACTTTAGTTCATTTTATATTTAATTTGGCAATAAATATAAATTATTTAAAGTAATTAAAAAAGTGAAGTTAATTTTTATAACTACCTAATACAATTCTAAGATAATATTAATAAAAGTTTATAATATTTTATTAAATTTTAAGTTTCTATTTTTTCATATAAAATAAAAAGGTTATTTACCAATTTTCTAATAAAAATCAAAAATTTGCATTATATAATTTTTATATAACGAATAATCTATTTTTTGATTATTTATAATTATTAATTTTTATAACATATTTTCTATTCTAATTCTTTAGAAAATCTAAATTATTCAAGAAATAACAGAATTTGAAGGCTTTACTTCCTATGAATTATATAAGACAAGTTTCAATGGGCAGCTGACAATTGGAATAAGGTTAAGTGAAAATGTAAGTCTTGGGCTTTTAATGGAAAGTTTGCTTGCTGGGTATCTTTTTCCAACATATGATGTTTATGTTATAATAAGAGGATAAATAAAGAAAGTGGTTTATATGTGGGATTAAAAGATGGGGAAAATTCTTGTTTTTATTTATAGACAATGAAAAAAACTAAAAAAAGAAAAAATTAAAGGAGTTGAAAAAATTACAAAAACTAAAAAATAGGAGGATTGATATTATGAAAAAATATTTTATTATTTTATTAAGCTTAACTATTTTATTTGCAATGCCAACCTTGGCAAAACCAATGGTAGCTGTTACAAATCCCATTTTAGATAATGGGTTTATGCTGGATGAATTGAGTGATTATGAAATGGAAATTTAATATTTATTATTGTTCCAGGTAAAAGATAATGATTTCAAAATTTATTAATAAAAAGGAGTTAATTTATGGGAGAAATTAAAGTAGAAACAATCAATGCAATTTTGTCTCATTTTCAATACTTTTATTATGGATGGAAATATTTATTAATATATATTTTTTTATTAACATCTGGATTTATTTTATATAAGATTAAATTTGAAAAAAAGGAAAGTTTTTTTTCAAAAAACTTTGATTTAATTAATTTAATAGTTTGTAATATTATTATAAATCTTTATGAGCCAATTATTTATGATATTAGATCAATATTTAATCTAACAACCGAAGGTGAAATTGGTTTAGGTTTGCTGATTTTACAATTTAGTATATTTGTTGGACCAACTTATCTTATATTATTGAAATATATTATAAAAATTATTGAGAAAAAAATTAATAAAATTAATACTAAAAGTCATTTTAATATTAATGCATAAAAAAATTAAAAGATTCTAATAATTTAATCTTTGGTGGTTAATTTAATATAGTATTAATTTTAATAGATATTGTTGTTTAATAAAAAAATATAGTTTTATTTAAAATTGCCGTGCTTGCAAGAACACTTTATAACTATATATTAAAAATGCAGCAACACCATAAGATATTTATAAATCCTATATTACTCTTTAAATATTGCATTAAAACTACAAAAACAAAAATTTTTATCCTTGATAATAACTTTGATAATAATGAATTATTATTGTAACTAAAATAAATAATAAAGAAGAGGCTACGATTATTAATAATGTAACCTCTTTAATATTGAAAAATTACAGATAATATTATCTTCTTCTTCCCAAAAATCTTAATACATAAAGTAAAAGATTTATAAAGTTAAGATATAACTCAAGAGCAGCTAAGATAGCAAATCTTGTACTTCCCTGTTCTAGTGATGCGATTTTGGCAAGAATTTTAAGTTTTTGTGTAGAATAAGCTATAAGAATTGTAAATATAAATACACCAGCAGCGCTAATAATCCAGTATAATGTATCGCTTTTAAGGAAAATATTAACTATTGATGCTATTATTATACCGAAAAGTCCAGTGATAAGGTATCCACCAAAGCTCATAAGATTTGTTTTTGTTGTAAAACCTATTATTGACATAATGAAAAACATGCCTGCTGTTATTAAAAATGCAGTAAATATAGAAGTCTGAGTATAAACTAAAAATATTGTAGATAGTGTCAGGCCATTTAAAACAGAATATAAAATAAATCCAAAAAGTGCAGTAGCCGTTGAAATTTTTAATATTTGACTTGAAAGCCAGAAAACTATGACAAACTCAAATATTATTAAACCGAAAAAAACTAAAGATGATCGAAAAAGAGTTAATATAAAACCAGTTGATGCTGTATAATAGGATATAGCCGCCGTTATTAAAAGAGCAAAAACCATATATAAATAAGTTTTAGAAACAAATTTCCTTTCAAAATCTTCACTAATAGGAGTAGTGGCAATGTCATTTATCAAATCTTGTTCATCCAGATTACTATATTTACCAGCAGTCCTAAAATTAGACATAATAATACCCCCTTACTACCAAAAATATAATATATAAATGGAATTTTGGCAAGCCAAAATTGATCAAAAAATTTGAATAACAGTATTCTTAAAAACAATTGATTAAAATTATTAAAAATGTATTAATAATTGCATATTGAATAATATATATTATTCATAGAATATATATTTATATATTAAAAATATTTATTAAAAAATTAAATATATTAATGATTATTGGTGTTTGAAATGCAGCAAGGAAAAGGACTTATTTATGTTCTGAGAAATTTCTGGCAGAGCCAACCACAAAATATTAGAGATATAATAGAGGTTGTTATACTTTCTTTTGTAGCCGCTATTAGTGCGATAATATTTCAGTTTGGGACAAATTTAATTTATTCTTCAACATTTTTAAGGTTTGCAATTTTATCAAAAATCAAATTTTTAATTTATAGTTTTATAACTATAATATCTACAACACTTATTTCTGGTTTCTTACTTTTTAAATTAGCCCCTGAGGCAGCTGGTTCTGGCATACCTCAGGTAAAAGCAGCATATAAAAAAGATATGGGTTATATTCCTTTAAAACCTGTAATAGTAAAATTTTTAGGTGGAATATTAAGTGTTGGTGGAGGTTTAAGTCTAGGAAGAGAAGGTCCTTCAGTATATCTTGGAGCTGGATTCGCGTCCAATTTAGATGGTTTTTTAGGAAAACCAAAGAATTTTAGAAGAAGGGCAGTACTTATAGGTAGTGCAGCTGCTTTAGCTGCAGCTTTCAATACTCCCATAGCTGCAATAGTCTTTGTAATAGAAGAAATATTAAATGAGTTAAATAATAAAAATCTTGGATTCACTTTTTTTGCAGCGGTTATCGGGGCAATGGTAGTTCATGCTATCGTTGGAAAACAACCAGCTTTTAAATTGCCATTTATAGAAAGTGTTTCATTTATTCACTATCTTATTGTACCTTTTGTCTCAATTATATCTTCTTTATTAGGTAGTTTATTTCAAAAATGGACAATTGGTTTAAGGGGGAAAATAAAAAATATACCAATAAAAAATTATTTTTCAAATATTTATTTTCTCCTATTTGGAGCAATTTTTACATGGATTTTAGGCTCAATAGTATTTCTTCTTTTTGGTAAGGTCGGTGTTTTTGGTTTGGGATATCAGGA
>JBKBTB010000136.1:0-5010 GCA_046291015.1 Exilispira sp.
ATATTGCTTTTTCTGAAAATTGAGGTAAAACTTTAATATAAAAACCGGTATATTGATAAGTTGTAAAAGCATTATAAATACCTCCCATTTTATCTATCTCCTCAAGCAAAGATTTTGGATTAGGAAAATTTTTAGTACCTTTAAAATACAAATGCTCTATAAAATGAGAAATACCGTTATTTTTCTTAATTTCATTATCAACACCAACTTTAACAAGAATTATAAAAGATGTCGACAGAGCATCATTCATATGATTAACTAATATTTTCAAACCTTTAATTCCTTGAAAAACTTTAAAAGACATATTAGAGATTTAAAAATTTAATAAATATATAAATATATTAAATTTTAACAATAAGTTAAATTGATAATTTTATTCCTTGTTTTTGTAAGATTGATTTAGCTGTGTCTGATAATTTAGCTCCATTTTTAACATAAAAATCAATCAATTCTTTTTTAAAATTTCCCTTTTTTAAATAAGGATTCCACCATCCTAAAATATTGATTGTCTTACCATTTAATGTCCATCTTTTATCCTGAAGAACTAAACGATAAATCTTTTGATTCTTTTTACCAATTTTTTGAAAACGTATAACTAACATTGCTAAAAAATTATTAAAAATATTATTTTATAAATTCGACTAAAGCAAGATCAGCATTATCTTTAATCCTTTTAAAAGGTAATTTTAAAATACGCACATAGCCTCCGGTACGATCTTTATAACGAGGCGACAAATCATAAAACACTTTATAGGCTGATTTTTTAGGCAAATGTTTCAATAAATATCGCAAAGTAGCTAAATTTTGATTTTTGCCTTTAGAAATTAATTTCTCTATTCTCGGTTTTAAGTATTTAGCTCGTTGCGTTGTTGTCTTTATTCTTTCATTCATAATTAAATGATGCAGCATTATCTTAAACAAAGCTTTGCGAATATTTTTTTTTCGATGAAATTTTTTTTCTTTAATTTTCATTAATCAAAGAATTAAATTGATTAATATAGATGAAAATATCAAAAAGATATTTAAAAGCCTAAATATTGAAAGATTATTTGATTTTTGATAAAATTTTGACTGATATTTTATTCTCTTAAATATATGTTTAAGCAAAAATAATTTTAATTTTTTGTAATATTATTATTGATTTTCGGGATAAAAAGAATAGGGCCAGTTTTCTAAAAAACCTATATTTTTCAATAGGTTTTCAATTCTTGAATAAATTATCTCATCATATTTATATATTCCATTGATAATTTTGGCATGCTCATCTTCCCATTCTGCTAAATCTATTTTATAATTTTGAAATTTTGTAGCATTACTTGCTTCTTTTTTGGTAAGATCCCAGTAAATAATCGCAAGTTCATAATAGTATTTTGCTACTTTTAAGCTCTCAATAATCATATCCCTGTAAAGGTAGTTATAAAAATATATTTCCTCTTTATCAAATCTTGATGCAAGCTGAATATAACTTCTCATTATAAGAAAATTGCAATGCATCTTAAAAAGATATTTATATCTTATATATTGTTCCTGGGTTGTAATCCTGCAAAGAGCCTGCACAACTGGAGCAAATGGAGCCATAAGAGCTCTTTGAAGGTAAAATATATTCTGTTCAATATTAATTGTCTGCAAATTATTTGATTTAGCATATAAAAGATAATATTGTTCGGCATAAATTATAGGATCAGCTTTTATTTTTATATAAAAAGAGATTGTAAAAGATAATAGGTAAATAAATGAGAAAAAAACAAATATTATTGCTTTCTTATTCAACTTTTTCATCTTTAATTCTGGATAATGCAAGTATAAAAAATATCATGGAGAAAAGAATTATTAAATATTTAATAAGAGGAAAATTACCAATAGAAAAATACCAGTTAGCTGGAATAACTTTTATCTGTTCTAAAACCCTGAAAAAGGAATAAAGATAATTAAATAGTGCAGCCAATACAAGCATAAACATGCTCTGATTCTTGTTATTCCTTTCCCAGAAAATTATCGCAGCAAAAGCCAGTACGACGCCAAAAAGCATATCTGATATAACAAACAATATCATATTAATTTCCAGCTCTTTATTATAAATTCGGATTAAGAAAAAGTAAATAAAGTTATTTTTTCTACTTTTTTATTATAAGTTAAAATATTAAGAATTACAATGTTGAACATTTTTTTCAGTTTAAATCTATTTAATTTTTATATATTTATTTTATTAAATTTTTTATCTCTATTTCATATCATTGTTTTTTAACCTTATCTTTAATCTTTATCTTTATATTTTTATTATAACCAATTTAAATTATACTGAATTAATTATCTTTTTTATCTGGTAGGAGCCTTAAAATAAAATAAAATATCTCATCTGGTAATTTAAGAGGTATTGTAAATGGTTTTGATTTTATATATTCTTTTCTTTCAAATTCTTTTATAATGGAATCATTAAAAAAAAGATTATTTTTTAAGTAAATATATGGACCAATAACTTCTACATTTTTTCTAACACCTATAAAATATAAATATCTTAATAAAATAGAATAATGATACTGCTGCAAACATCTTCTTAAGTTTGCAAAAAGAATTTCAAAACCATATGGATTAAAATATGGCTGAATATTAAAATATAAATCAATATTGTTATCAATTTTTAGTTTATCATTTAATCTGTTATCTTCATTGTTAAATATAACTATATTTTTCCCCATGCCAAATGTCAGATTGTCTCCAAAGATATATAAATCAAAAATCTGATCCTTTGAGCTTTTTTGAGGCAAAAATCCAGAAAGCAATGGAAAAAACTTAAAATCACTAAAACTACCATCTACAATGACAAAACAACTTCTGCTTTTAACAATTGATATAAGATAAATCCATGTTTTTTGTATCTTAATATATCTTTCAACAATTTCACATTTTTGATTATCTTTACTTAAATAAAATTTATTAACATAATAGTCATATAAGGTATTTAATGGTTTATTAAAGTACTCGATTTTATCTTTATTTTTAACATAATAATCTTCTATTTTTCTTATTTCATGTATATTAAGCCAGTAAGGATAAGATTCAAAATAAAATATTTGGCATTTTTCTTTTAATTTATCCTCTTTTGATTTTCTGGTTAATTCATTGTTTTTTAATTCTTTTTTGGTCAAACTCAATAAATAATCTACATTTGAAATATTATCTGAACCGATTATGGATAAATTCAAAATACTTTTTTTCTCCTCTGAGCAGAATAAATTAAAAATATTTTCATCGTTTATATTAATATTTACATTAAGTTGATTACCAAGTAGCTGAAATATTATTGAATTTACTAAATTATAACCATAATTATCGAAATAAAAGTTCAAAAATTTGGCTGATTCATATTTTTCAAGATCTTCTGAATATGTCGTAATAGCTCTTATAGATCTATTTGAATAAATCGAATCAAAGACTCTTTTACAATCTACTTTTGATTGGTAATTTTTTAAAATTTTTTCCTGATGATAAAAATCAGAATTAAAAAGAACAAGCCCTTTAGCAAAATAATCTTTGATCAAATTACTGCTTCTTTTTTCATGAAAACCAAAAACTGAATTATAACAATAAGGGAAAAATTGCTTTTTATCTGAAAATGACCAGAAGACGCAATTTTTCCCTTTTTTAACTTTTTTCAAATAAATAAACCCTCGATTTTTATTAATTTTTATATTTTTTCAATTAGATTTTTAATTTAGTTAAATTATCAAAATAAATAAATCAAATTAATTGCAAAAGATTAAAAATTGAATTCTGTTTCGGCAATTATACTGCATAATTTTATACTTGCGTCAACATCATTTAAATCACAAACTTCTGTTGAACCATGTACATATCTTGTTGGGATGGAGATTGTACCGGCAATTATTCCGCCTTTTGTCTGCTGTATTGCCATAGCATCTGTTGCACCCATTGTTAAAATCTCTTTTTGATAGGGTATTTTATTTTTTTCGCATAAAGAGACCAGATGATCAACAAGTTTTTTTGGCACTATAATGCCTCTATCCATAACTTTAATGGCGGTACCTTTACCAGCTGATGTACAGGAGGCAAATTCAACTTCTGGAGTATCTGAAGCAACAGTTACATCCAATGCAATGCCCACATCTGGTTCAACATTGTAAGCACTTGTTTTTGCACCTCTGACACCAACTTCTTCCTGTGATGTGAAAACATAATATATATCATGATAAGGTTGTTTAACATTATCGATAAGATTAAGCAAAATTGCACAACCAATTCTGTCATCTAAATAAGCTGAAAAAAGTTTATTATTCTGTTCAAATGGATTATTGTAAATTATAGCCGTCATACCAATTTCAACCATCTTTTCTGCTTCTTCTTTATTTTTAGCACCTATATCAATATAAAGTTTTTTCTCCGTTAAATTTTTAAAATCTTCTTCTTTTTCAACTTCTATAACACCTCGAATACCATTTTCAAATATTATCTGTTTGGAAACAATTCTATAAGATGGTTGATAGCCAATTGCTGAAAATCTTAAAAATCCATTTTTATCTATATGTGTAATCATAAAACCAATTGCGTCCATATGAGCAGCAAACATCAGTTTTTTCTTATTTTTCCCATTGCCTTTTTTATAACATATTAAACTTCCATTTATATCAATATCTACTGAATCAACTTTCTCTTTAACATGGTTTAAGATTGAATCCCTTACTTTATCTTCTCTTCCAGATGTTCCAAATTCATTAAATATAAAATTGTATTCTTTTAACATATTCTTTCTCCTTAATTATTTAATTTTTATTTTACATATAATTTAACTTATTTTAAATAAGTCTTTTATTAACTATCTATCTGATAATATTTATGGATTAAAATTATGAGCCTCTTTAACTATAGCTACTGCAAGTTTTATATAATTTTCAAAATCTTGCCTGTGAATTATTGACCAGGGTGCATGAATATATCTAACTGGAACAGATAAACTTATGGAAGCCACTCCTTTTTGTGTTAATGATATAACCC
>JBKBTB010000137.1:0-4998 GCA_046291015.1 Exilispira sp.
GCAAAATTAAAATTGAGCACAGCAATTTCCGACACTTTAGTTCGAGTCGGGATGAATGCAATTATGGTTTTAGCATTAGTGCCAATGGTCCAATCAGGTTGTGGTTTAAATTTCGGTTTGCCTTTGGGATTTTTAGCTGGAATTTTAGGTGCACTTTTAAGTATAGAGTTCAATCTAACAGGTTTGAAAGGTCTATTTGGTGCAATATTAATTTCTATACCATTTTCTATAATATTTGGATATGGATATGGCCAGCTATTAAATAGAGTCAAAGGTGATGAAATGATGATAGCGACCTATGTTGGTTTTTCTTCTGTATCATTATTCAGTATATTCTGGTTGCTTTTGCCTTTTAGAAGTCCTGTTATGGTATGGGGTTATGCTGGAAAAGGTTTAAGAACAACCATATCCACTCAAAAATTCTGGCAAAATAGCCTTTCAGATATTCTATCTTTTAGAATTGGAGAAACATTTTATTTCCCAAGTGGAATGTTCTTATTCTTTGCATTATTATGTTTTTTAATCTGGGTTTTCTTTCATACTAAAATTGGCACAGCAATGACAGCCGTTGGTTCAAACCCTGATTTTGCAAGAGCTTCTGGAGTTGAAGTAGATAAAATAAGAACACTTTCGGTTGTTATCTCCACTGTTTTAGGCGGTATAGGTATTATAATTTATCAGCAAAGCTATGGTTTTATACAGATTTATAATGGACCGCTTTATATGGGATTCCCTGCAGTCGCAGCTATTTTGCTTGGAGGCGCATCTGTCCATAAGGCAAATTTAGGGAATGTTATAATAGGTACATTTCTATTTCAGGGTATTCTTACCATGGCTCCTTCAGTTATAAATAGTATGCTTAAAACAGATATGTCAGAAATATTTAGAATAATAATCTCTATGGGTATGATACTCTATGCATTAACGAGAAAATCAAAGGGAAACAGATGAAAAAGATAGAAAATAATAGTTTTATTAAAAAATTTGTGAAAAATTTAGCGATTTTTATATCAAAGTATCCTGTTCCTATAATGTTTATAATATTTTTGATATTTACTGTTCCTGCTTCTCATTTTTCGGTAAAGTATCTTGTAAATGAGTTATTAACAAGACTGGCAAGAAATTCATTTTTAGTACTTTCTTTGTTATTACCAATAATGGCAGGTATGGGTATAAATTTTGCAATGGTTTTAGGTGCCATGGCTGGTCAAATTGCATTAATATTAATAACTGATTGGAGTATTGTTGGTATTCCTGGATTTTTTCTGGCAATATTTGTATCATTACCTATTGCAATTTTGCTAGGATTTTTATGTGGTTATATCTTGAATAGAGCAAAAGGTAGAGAAATGGTAACTTCTATGATTTTAGGCTTTTTTATGAATGGATTCTATCAATTTATAGTATTATATCTAATGGGCCCTGTAATACCAATTAAGAATAAATTACTTTTACTTTCAAGAGGTTTCGGTATTAGAAATGCAATAAATTTGCAGGCAATCAGACAGGTAATAGATGATTTTATTCCGATAACAATATTAAAGACTCAATATGACCCCGGTATAAAAATACCAGTTGCCACATTTATATTAATAGCAATTTTCTGTTTATTTATAATCTGGTTTAAAAAAACAAAGATTGGACAGGATATGAGAGCCGTCGGTCAGGATAGAATTATTGCAGAATCTTCTGGAATAGCATCAGATAGAACAAGATTGCTTTCAATTGTTATTTCAACTGTATTAGCAGCCATAGGACAGATTATATTTTTACAAAATGTTGGTACCCTTTCAACATATAATAACCACGATATGACTGGACAATTTGCTGCTGCATCACTTTTAGTAGGTGGTGCAACTGTCTCAAGTGCAAATATAGGCAATGTTTTTCTCGGAGTTACACTTTTTCATCTAATGTTTATAGTCTCCCCGATGGCTGGGAAAAATTTAATAGGTAATGCGCAGGTTGGTGAGTATTTCAGAGTATTTGTATCATATGGTATTATAGCCATAGCTTTAGTATTATACTCATGGAAAAGACATAAAGAAAAAGAAAGAGAGAGAATGGTTTTAAGACAAACTGCAGCAGAAACTAAAAATAAATAAAAGTTTAAAAAAACGAATAAATTAAAACTATTAAAACTAATTAAATAATTATAAATATTTGAGTTAACAAATTTTGAGCTCTTTCATTTATAAATTAAGTGTAGCTTTAAATTTTAATAAGGGGAAAATATGAATGTAAATATCAAAGGAATTATCGTAAAAATAGCAGCTGTTTTAATTTATATTTTACTGATAGTATTTTTATATAATATTGGAAAAGGGCATACCATATATATTTTTAATCAAAAATTTATAACTTCCTCCGGAGAGGAAATAGATGCTTTATATACATGTAAAATAAAAAATGTTATTGATAAGGGTGCATTTGTTAATCTAATAAATAATATATTTGGAAAAAATATCTATAAAGATCAGATTTTGACTTATGCTAAGGGAGTTCCAGGACAAATAGTTGTTCCATGGCATAAGAAAAAAGTTGTTTTTGAATATTATGATGGAAAAAATTTAGTTAAAACTATAGAACTGGATGTTATTTTAAATCCAGATATTTCTCAATATTACTGGAATTTAGCCGCTCTTTATGCCGGAAGTAGTGAATGGATCGGGGAGTATATAATTAAAGAAGTTACCGATGAAGAGATTGTAAAACAAACCGAGGTTACAGAATAAATTTTTTTCTTTACTTTTCATTAATAAAATATTATATTTTGTTCATAAATTAGCGATAGATAGAATTTATTTTCTTGATCATAATCTTATGAATTATCTAATTTTATCTATGGTTAATAAATAAATAATAAGGATTTTTTATGTCAGTTTCGAAGAACAAAGTAGTTAGTTTTTATTACACGGTTAAAGATGACAAAGGCACTATATTAGATCAAACAGAAGCAAATATGCCATTTAGTTACATTCATGGGAATAATCAGATAATACCAGGTCTTGAAAAGCAGATGGAAGGTAAAAATGTAAATGATCATTTTTCAGTTCATGTGGATGCAGCTGAAGCATATGGAGAATATGATAATTCTTTGGTATTAAAGGTTAATAGGTCTTATTTCGGAAGCGAACCACTTGAAAAGGGTCTTCAGCTACAAATTCAATCTCAAGATGGGGTTCATATCGTTAAAATACTTGATTTTGATGATAAAGAAGTAACATTGGACGCGAATCATCCACTTGCTGGAATAAATCTTGATTTCGATATTGAAATAAAAGATATTAGAGATGCAACAGATGAAGAGCTCGCTCATGGACATGTTCATGGGGAGCATTTGCATGAAATGGAAGATGATAATCGGGATGATCTGGATGTAGAAGAAGAAAGCAATCAATAGGAAAATTAAAATAATTTCCTATGCTGCCTTATATTTACAAGATTATAGGTGAACTTTTTCCGTTAAATAATGAATATCTAAAATATATTATACCAATATTAGCAATTATTATATCTATTCCTTTATATTTGCTGCTTAAAGTTATACTTGTTTCTATAATAAAAAGATATGTTTCTAATAGAAGAAAAATTGAAAATGATATATTTAAAAAATTATTTGAGCCTTTTCAAAAAAGATTTCTATTTATCTTTTTTATTTTTCTGATCTATTTTATCGTAAATCCCCTTCTTAAAGACTCAAAGATTAAGATCTACTTTGGTCATTTAATATCCATTTTATTTGTTTTTAGCCTTGCTCAAATAATTATTGCAATAATAGACTTAATATTAAAAACACGCTTTTTTGAATCTATTGATAAAACGACAACCAAAAAAACAATTAAAACTTTTACTATAATATCCAAAGTATTGATATGGTTTATTGCTTTATTAATTTCTCTTAATATTTTTGGAATTAAAATTTCAAATTTACTTGCTGGATTAGGCATTGGTGGTGTAATAATAGCTCTTGCCACACAAAATATATTTCAGGATATTTTTAGTTATTTAACTATTTTAATGGATAAACCATTTGATGTTGGAGATTTTGTCTCATTCGATAATCTTTCTGGAACTGTTGAGTTTATAGGCATAAAATCAACAAGAATAAGAATTTTGGATGGTGAACTTTTAATTATTCCAAATAATATTTTAGTAGGCAGCAAACTTAGAAATTTTAGAAATATTGAAAAAAGAAGAGCATTTATTCAATTAAAATTAAGTATAGATACAAAAGTTGAAAAAATTGAGAAATTGCGAAATTTAATTATTAAAACGGTATTAAATCATAAGGAAACTCAGGTTGAAAGATCTTTTATAACAACAATAGATAAGATGGCAATTATTTTAGATACATATTATTATGTTGTTTCAGATAGTTTTGAAGAATTTTTACGAATAAAGCATGAAATAAATCTAGAAATTCTAAAAATAATTCAAAAAGAAAAAGTAAGACTTATTTCAGATATTCAAACAATTAATATATATGATGAAAAGAAAAATTAATAAACATTTATTTAATTGGTAATTTAGAGTAAATATTTTAGAATTTTTTTTAAAATATTGTAAAAGGAAAACAAATGCAAAAATTGACAATTAAAAATATCTTTTTACTTGTTTTTTTATTCTCTTTGATCTTAATTCTATCTTTTCAAACTTTAACTTCTATTTTTGTATTTGATGCAACTCGGGCTTATTCTTATGTTAAAGAATTATCATCCCCTGATTATGAAGGGAGAAAACCATCTACAACTGGCAATATAAAGGCATTGGATTTTTCAGAAAAGATATTAAATGATCTTGGTTATACAACAACAAGGCAGAAATTTACAGCATTAGTCCCTTTTCTTGATGAAAAACCAGTTTTTGAAATTTTAGATGAAAATAACCAAATTGTTGCCTCGTTTACTCACAGGGTAGACTTTAAGGAAAGTCTTTCTAATTATGCTAATGGAGGAAATACAATATCAAAATTTATAATAGATGGTAAAAGTGTTT
>JBKBTB010000138.1:0-4983 GCA_046291015.1 Exilispira sp.
TATAGGATTTTTATCATAGTAAGAAACCTCATATGTTAGCATTCTGCTATAAAGATCAGTTCGTAAATCTCTCATTGAATATTGAGATAGTTTCTGTAAAATTATTGTTTGATAATATGTGACTACAAATTGAATTGTAAAAGCAAGTAAAATGAAGATAACTATTTCCATTATAAGATATATATCGTAATGTCTTAATATTAAAAGTTCATTTATATTTAGCTTTTTATAATAAGTTTCATAAACAAGGTATTTGTTATTATACTTTATTGCTTTTCCTTCAAGGATAAGATCTTCTATTAATTTATTAAATTCAATGGAAGAATTTTTTTTTGACTCAATCAATACAAAAGAATCCTTTAAAAAGATTTCATTATCTTTTAAAATTGATAGTTCATTTTTGGAAAAATATCGTAAATCTGATTGTAAAAAAAAGTAAGTCTTATTTTCAAGAAGTACACTTTTAACTATCTTCTTATAAATAAAAGCCGATTTTTCTATTGTGAAAAGCCTTTGTTCGATTATTTTTTCTGGATAAGCGATAAATCCAGTTTTTATAACATATCTGTCTAAAAAAACTTTTGAAATATATGGTACAATTAAAGAAACACCAGTGATTATTATTATTAAAATCAGACTGATAATAACATATTTTTTATACTTCATTACATATTTTAACAAAAACGAACTTACCTTTTTATTATATAATTTTTCTTCAACCTGTTCATGTTCAAAATAATCCATCTAATTTTCTCCCATAATTTATAGTTTTTAATCTATGGTTTTTTATTTTTTCTTTATATTTATTCAGCATTTTATATTTGTTCAGCATTTTCTTTTTCTATTTCTTCAGCAAGTCTTTGAAGTTCATACATTCTGTAATAAAAGCCATTATTTTTTAAAAGCTGCTGATGATTACCATGCTCTATAATCTTACCATCATCCAGTACTATTATTTGATCACAATCCTTTACTGTCGAAATTCTTTGAGCTATTATTATAGATGTTCTTTTTTTTATCTCGCTTTTTATATGCGATAAAATTGCTTTTTCAGTTTGCGAATCAACGGCAGAAAGAGCATCATCAAGTATTAAAATAGTTGGATTTACAATTAGGGCCCTTGCTATTGAAACTCTTTGTTTTTGTCCTCCTGAAAGAGTAATGCCCCTTTCACCAACAATTGTATTATATTTATCTTTAAATTGTTCTATATCTTCGTCAACAGCTGCTATTTTAGCAAAATATTTTATCTTTTCAAAATCAATCTGATCTTCAGTTATACCAAGTGCGATATTGCTGGTTATAGTATCAGAAAATAAAAAAGAATCCTGTGGAACATATCCTATGGCTTTTCTTAATGTTGCTAATGGTATATCATTTATATCATACCCGTCAATAAATATTTTGCCTCTTTCAATTCTAAATAGATGAAAAAGCAGTGCAACAAGGGTGGTTTTACCACTACCGGGTTTACCCATAATTCCCAGTGTCGAATTAGCAGGTATATGTAAATTAATATTTTGTAAAACCAATTTACCATTTTCATTATAAGAAAAATTTAGATCCTTTATCCTGATTTCACCTTTTATTTCAATATTTGAATCCACCTTAATATCTTCAAAATCTGGTTTTGAATTCATTAAAACAATTATTCTTTTTGTTGAGGCTATACCTCTTGACAGCATATTAAATGCGAATCCAATACCTATCATGGGCCAGACAACCATATTTAAATAAGATAAAAACATTATTCCCTGACCTATGGTTATTCTATTTAAAATAATATCTCTAAGTCCAAATAAATAAAAAATACCTATAGACAATGAAGCTAAAAAATTAATTGAGGGGAAGAAAAAACCCCATATTTTAATTAAATCAATATTTTTATTAACATAATCACATGATTTTTCATAAAAAACCCCAAAGTCTGCTTCTTCCTGAGTAAATCCCTTGATGACCCTGATACCAGAAAATGATTCCTGTGCATGAGCCGATAAAGTTGAAAAAGATTGTTGTACTTTTGAAAATTTTATCTCTATTAACCTGCCAAAAAAAATCATTATAAAAGCTATTAAAGGTAGTGGTGATATAGATATTAAAGTTAGTCTCACATCAATCCTGAACATGGCTATTAAAGCCAGTGCTCCTAAAAATATTATGTCTACAATTATTACTATACCAAATCCAAAAGTTCTCTGTATAGCCGAAAGATCATTTATCAAAAGAGCCATAAGATCACCTGTTTTCGTTCTATTGAAAAAGGAAAAAGAAAGTGATTGAATTTTTATAAACATATCTTCTCTGATTTTCTTCTCCTGCTTTCTTGAGTTTCCAATGATGAAATGTCTCCAGAAAAATCTTACAGTTGCCATAAGAATAGCCAGAAGTAAAATCATAATTGAATTTTTTGTAATAATTTTAATACCAGAATTTTCAATAGCTAAATTATCAATAGTATTTCCAGCTATTCTGTATATAATAATTTGAAGATAATCAGCAGTCATGAGGAAAAAAATACCAGTAATTATACTAAAAATACCTGATTTTAAGTATTTCCATAAGAATTTTAATGCAGTAGAAGTCTTGATTTCCGATTCATTGATTTTTGAATCCATGATAACTCCAAAATCTTTTTTCAAAAATTTTAATCAATTTCTTTAATTCACTGTTTTACATAAAAACTTTGTATATAACGAATAATCTAAAAATTTTTCTTTAAATTTTTAACTATTAAGATAGTCATATATAAAGGATACATATAACGAATGTATGATTTATTGACATACAATCGAATGTATATTAAGGATATCAACTTTCATTAAATGTCAATATTATTTATAATGAAGTTTTGTTTAATTTTGTTAAGGAGAATTTTATGAAAACTGATAAAAATTACATGTTGATCTTTCTTTTTTTAATTTTTATTATTTTTTTTCTCTTTGAAAGTTGTGTCAATATGATACCATGGAAAACAAAATTCTTTATCGGGAAATGGATTTTGCCTTTAAATGACACTTATTATACAATTGAATTTAAAAAAGATGGGACTTTTATTACAAGGGGTAGAAAATTTTGCAATTTGGGTAGCTATAAGATAATGAATCACGAGAAGAATTCTGCCCTTTTAAAATTAAATAGCGTTTCAGAAAATTTTAATACAACTTTGCTTGTTTTAAGATATAAAGAAGGATTATATATAAAGCTGGCAAATTATTCAAGATTATGGTATTCAATAAAATCTGAAAAGGGAAAATTAATTATCGAAAATGCAACGAAGAATATAAATAATATCTATCAACTTGAAACATGGGATCATTATTATTTGATAAGTTTTCCTGCATTAAACAAGAAAGAATCTGATCTTTTACTGGAACTTGAAAATCCAGATTTTATAGAAAATTTAAAAAACCAGAAAATATATTATTATAAGACAAAAGGTGAAGATGAAAATGGAAATATATATAACTATAAATTTTATATATTAAATGGTACAGTAATTAGAGTTGAAAGTGAGATATCGGTAAAAGCAATTCTTAACTAATTATTTTAATTTTTTTAATACAATTTTTAAATATTAACTTAGAAATACTAATTGGGAAATTTTAATTAAAAATATTGTAATAAAATATTAATTAAGAAATGTAAAAAATGCATGCATAAATTAAATATCAACCGAATTTATATTTATTAAATATTCAATTTACCAAAATTTTTTAAAGTTGATTTTTTTAATTAATTTTATAAGCTTTAGATATAAAGGAGTTAAAGTTATGGCAGTTAAAATAGCAATTAATGGTTTTGGTAGAATTGGTAGACTTATTTATCAAGCGATTGTTGAAAAAGGTCTTCTTGGAAAAGAGATTGATGTTGTGGCTGTTGTCGATATTACAACCGATGCCCAGTATTTTGCATATCAACTCAAATATGATTCAGTTCACGGGAAATTTAAATATTTTGTTTCAACAGAAAGAAGCGATTCAACTCTCGAATCCGATGATATAATAATTGTTAATGGTCATAAAACCAGATGTCTGATGGCAACAAAAAATCCTTCAGAATTACCATGGAAATCACTTGGAGTAGAATATGTTTTTGAAGCCACAGGTCTTTTTACAGATTCAGAAAAAGCCAAAGGTCATCTTGAAGCCGGAGCAAAAAAGGTTATAATTACAGCACCAGGTAAAGGTGATGTTAAGTTTTTGCTTATGGGAGTCAATGAAGAGGAATATGATCCCAAAGTACATCATATTGTTTCAAACGCATCATGTACTACGAACTGTCTTGCTCCAATAGTTTATGTTTTATTAAAAGAAGGCATTGGTTTAGATAGAGGACTAATGACCACAATTCATTCTTATACAGCAACTCAGAAAACAGTAGATGGACCTTCAAAAAAAGATTGGAGAGGTGGAAGAGCCGCTGCTATAAACATTATCCCTTCAACAACAGGTGCTGCAAAAGCTGTTGGTGAGGTTTTACCTGAAGTTAAAGGAAAACTGACAGGTATGTCATTTAGAGTACCAACAGCAGATGTTTCTGTAGTTGATCTTACATTTACATCAACAAAAGACACTTCTATAGAAGAAATTGATAAACTTCTCAAAAATGCTGCTAATACATACTTAAAAGGAATTCTTTCTTATACCGAAGAAGAGCTTGTTTCATCAGATTTTATTCATGATGAAAACTCTTCTATCTATGATTCTCTGGCAACTTTACAAAACAATTTAAAAGGTGAAAAAAGATTTTTCAAAATTATTTCCTGGTATGATAATGAATGGGGATATTCAAATAGATGTGTGGATCTTTTAATGCATATGATAAAAAAACAATAGACATAATTTTTATATTTATCAAGGCAGAAGAAATAATACAATTTCTTCTGCCTTTTTTTGTAGTTATTTGCTTAATTTTTTATAAGAATTATAATTATTATAATTATGACAAAATAAAAATCTTGATGAAATTTTATTTCTATAAGAT
>JBKBTB010000139.1:0-4954 GCA_046291015.1 Exilispira sp.
ATTTATATTAAAAGTCTTCTGGAGCCTTAAGATATCCTCTTCTGTTTTAACCGGTCTTCCCAATGCTTTAGAATAAGTAATATCCTGATAATTACCGGCATAATCAGCCCAAACAATTTCAAATACATTTTTTTCATTGAGTTTTATAAAATCATTCAATCTTATCCCTTTTTCATTCTGAAGTTTTTTGATAAATTCTTCATCATTTGAATTAAAATCGAAAAAACCCCCATGAATAAACAAAATACTTTTGAAAGAAATTAAAAGTGGTAAATATTCGATCAAATTTCTTAAAGGTTTAAAAAGAAAAGAAAGAATACCATCAGAATTCCAGAATTCTGCATTCTGGTATTTAAAATAATGATAAAGTTCATGATTACCTGGCAATATATAAATAGTATCAAAAAATAAAAGATTTAATATAATTATCAGCAGAAAAACTTCAAATGAAAAATCTCCCCTATCAACATAATCACCAAGAAATATAACTGTAATTTGTTGATATTTTAACTTTATTTCAATAATTTTTTTTAAAGCATCATAATCTGCATGAATATCTCCAACTGAAATTATCTTAAAATTGTCAATATTTTTACTGTTTATATTTTTTGTGTTGTCAAAGTTTTTCTCATCAAGAAAAATCCATTTGGGATAATTTTTATAAAAATCTGATAACTGGTTAATTGCAAATTCAATTTTATCTATATTTTCCTCTAAAAATTTTTTTGAATTTTGTCTTTCAATTTCTTGGATAAATGTGAAAAAAAATTCCTTTAAATCAAATTTCATTTACGAATGATTCTTCTCCTTCTATTATAACCTTTTCAACTGGATTATCCCCATAATGATAATATAGATATTCTAAAGAGGGAGCATTTATTATTGAAAAATTTGCTGGATATCCTTGTTCTATTATTCCCGGATAATCATTTAAATCCAGTGCTTTTGCGGAAGTTATTGTAGATGCTTTAAGTATTTGAAATGGATCCATATGAAGTTTTATTGCGGCTATTGTATAAACGATCAATATATTTTCGGTGCAATTTGAACCAGGATTAGAATCTGATGCAAGTGCAACATCTATCTGATGTTTTTCAAAAAGATTAAATGGAGCATATTTTTCGTTAAGGTAAAATGCGGTAGCTGGAAGTAATACTGGAGTAGTTCTGGAATTTTTTAAAAGTTTAATTTCCTCTTCAGTTGTTTGCAAAAGGTGATCGACAGAAGTTGCACCAAGATCTATTGCCAGTTTTAATGCTCCTACATTTGAAAGTTCATTTACATGCATTTTTATTTTCATTCCATTATCTATTGCTGCTTTGCATAACCTTTCGCTTTGATTATAGTTAAAAACCTTTTCTTCCGTAAAAATGTCAAAGAATTTTGCAAGATTTTTTCTTTTTACTTCAGGCAATATCTCATTGATTATTTTGTCAATCCATTCTTCTTTTAATCTGTCATCTTTTTTTGCTTCTGGCGGGAAATCATGGGCCGGCATTGTTGTTGGTATTATTTTAACATTTGTAAATTTTTCTGCCTTTTTAATAATTTCAAGAAGTCGAATTTCATCTTTTACTGTAAGACCATATCCAGATTTTATTTCAACATGACTTACACCAAAAGATGATAATGCTTTAACTCTTTTTAATAGAAGAGCTAAAAGCTGTTCATCTGATGCTTCTCTTGTTTTTTTAACTGTAGCTGAAATTCCACCACCTTCTTCTGCAATTTTAAGGTAGCTTACTCCCCTGTTTCTTTTAAAAAACTCAGTTGCCCTATCACCAGCATAAATTAAATGAGTATGAGGATCGACAAAAGATGGAAGTAAAATTTTATTTTTTAAATCATATTCCTTTAATACATTCTCTTTTCTTCTGTCTTTGTCCTCACAGGAAAATTCAAAATTAAATTTTTCTAAAATTTTTTTTAATTCGCTTTGATATTTATCGTTTGATATAATTGAACATATTTTCCCATCGATGCATATTATTGAAAAATTTTCAAAAATTTTTGGATTTTTACCCTTGTCAAAACCATAAATTTTTTCGATATTTTTAAAAGATACTATTTTTTTCATAATTACCTTTTATCATTTTTATTAAATTTATTTGATTTAAATAAAATTTCAAAAAAATTATTATTTAATATTTACAAAATATTTTTATTTTAAAAATTTTTTTTATTTTATTTACTCAATAAATTAATTAAAAAAAATATAATTTAAAGGGGAAAATCTATATATTTCATATTTTGAAAATTTTTATTATAATGCTATATTTAAGTTATAGGAGATCTAAATGGAATTTTCCATTAATGATATAGAATTTAATCTTTTTAAAAATTTTATATATGAAAAATCCGGTATATTTTTTTCAGATATAAATAGAGCTATTTTAGAAAATCGTCTATTTGAAGTAATGTTGAAAAACCAATATAAAACAATTATAGATTATTATAACAAACTACAAAATGACCCTGAAGAAGTTAGACAATTTTTAGATCTTATAACCACAAATTTGACAAAATTTTTTAGAAATATGGCTCAATTTGAAGCGCTGGAAAAATATGTAATACCTGAAATTGCAAAACGAAATGAAACTACAAGAACAATTCGAATATGGTCTGCAGGCTGCTCCTCTGGAGAAGAACCTTATTCAATTGCCGCAGTAGTTGCTTATGTATTAACATTAAGAGAAGGATGGGACATTAAAATTATTGCTTCTGATATATCTTTAAAATCATTGATGATTGCTAAAGAAGGATATTATAAAAAAGAAAGAATTGATGATATTCCACCACATCTTTTTTCTGTTGCTTTTGAAGATCTTGGAGAGACAATTAAAGTTAAAGATGAAATTAAAAAACTAATAACATTCGATTACCATAACTTAAAAAATGAATTTGGCTATAAAGATTTTGATATTATCTTTTGTAGAAATGTGATAATATATTTTGATCAGGATGCTCAAAATGATGTAATAAATAAATTTTATAGACTTTTAAAACCTTATGGATATCTTTTCCTTGGTCATTCAGAAAGTCTTTTCGGAATGAATACAAAATTTAAATTTACAAAAATTGGAAATGCTATTATTTATCTAAAAGATGAATCTTAAAATTATTTAATAAAATGTTTAAATATAAAATTTATAATTTAATTACCTTTATATGCATATTTATAATAAAATTAAGTGGGTTTTTGAATTTATCGATATAATAAAGGTATTGAATTTATGGATAAAATAAAGGTATTGATTGTTGACGACTCAGCATTGATGCGAAAACTTATAATGGATATATTAAAAAAAGATAGTGAAATTGAAGTTGTCTCTACTGCAATGAATGGATTTTTTGCATTGAATAAATTAAAAACCTTAAAACCAGATATTATTACTTTAGACATTGAAATGCCAGAGATGAATGGACTTGAATTTTTAGAGGAAAAAAGGAAGATTGGAGATGAAACACCGGTGATTGTTTTTTCCAGTTTAACTTCAACCGGTTCAAGTACTACAATGAAGGCATTAGAGCTTGGTGCAAAAGATTATCTTCTTAAACCAGACATCTCTACATCATTAGATTTAAATAGTGTTGAAGAAGAAATGATCCAGAAAATAAAGAATTGGGCAATAAAATCTAAAAAATTATCAAAAGAATATGTTAAAACCGAAGTTGATTTAAAGATTAAAAGTTCAATAGAAATAATAGAAAAAATTCAGCCAGAAAAACTCAATACAATTACTAATTTTGAAAATATCAAATTCATAGCCATAGGTATTTCAACAGGTGGTCCAGAAGCATTAAGACAGATTTTACCAAGGTTTGAAACAAATATTCCAATTGTTATTGTTCAACATATGCCAGAAGGTTTTACAAAAGATTTTGCTATTTCCTTAAATAAAATTACAAATCAAAATAATTATTTTGTAAAGGAAATTGAAGACAATGATGAATTAAAAAATAACTATATCTACATCGCTCCGGGAAATCACCAGATATCTATGAATAAAAATTTTGATAAATTCATATTAAGAGTTAATCAGGATCCACCTGTTAATAATCACAGACCTTCTGTGGATTACTTTTTTTCAAGTTTATATAAAAATATTGTCCAGAATTGTTTTATAGCGATAATAATGACTGGAATGGGTAAAGATGGCGCTTATTATATCAAAAAATTACATGACAGAGGAATTTACACAATAGCCCAGGATGAAGAAAGCTGTATAGTTTTTGGTATGCCAAAAAGTGCAATTCAACTTGGTGGTGTTGATAAAATTCTATCCTTAGATGAAATACCAGAATTTATAAACAAATTATATAAAAGGAATGGAAAGATATAAAATTATAATTTATCTATTGAATTTTTCAATTTTATCTATTATACTAATTTTGTAGTAAAGTTAATAAAGTAGTAATTTTTGTATTATAGATCAAAAAATTAGGCGGAGGAAGTAATGGTAGCAAATTTTGATTTTGAAGAAGACATTCCAAGTATACCTGATATAAACAAGAAAAATCCTGATGGTATTAAACCAGATGGTTCTCCTATCAATGTTCTGATTGCAGATGATTCAATGTTTGTACAAAAGCTTCTAACACAAATACTTTTAAGCGAAAAGTATAATGTAGTCGATGTTGCTTCAGATGGTGAAGAAGCATTACAAAAATTTCAAAGTTATATAAATAAATTAGATCTTATCACACTTGATATTACAATGCCCAAAATTGATGGTATAACAGTTTTGGAAAATATACTAAAAATAAAGCCAGATGCCAATGTCATTATGATTTCTGCTTTAGGAAGAGAAGATCTTGTTAAAAGAGCACTTACAATTGGTGCAAAAAACTATATTGTTAAACCGCTAAATAGAGAAAAAGTTTTATCAAGAATAAAACAAACAATGGATAGAATATACAATAGATAAATAAATTGTTTATCGATATAGTAAAA
>JBKBTB010000140.1:0-4933 GCA_046291015.1 Exilispira sp.
CAATAAAATGTCTTATTTTAAACAACTCATCTGTTGTTAAAGATGAAATTGTTCGAAGTCTATCATTTTCATACCAGTCAATCAAAGTAGAAATAATATCTACTCCAGCATCCTGAAGTTTTCTTATAAGTTCTTTGCCAAGATGGTCAACTAAAACATTTATTGAATCATCTTCTCCAATTTCTTCCATTTCATTTTCTTCTTCTTCAATCTCATAAATATTTTTTGAAAATAACTGATCTTTTTTACTTATCATCTTATATATTTCGGAATTAATAAATTCTTCTCTTGTCTTAACATCAATCTTCCATCCGGTTAATTTGCTAGCCAATTTAACATTAATTCCACTTTTACCAACAATTTTATCTTTCTCTGAATCCTTTTCCACTATAAAGATACATCTTTTTTTACCTTCTGACTCCTGAATTTTGATTATCTTACCCTGACCAAATTTATAAACATTTAATGCATTTTTAATAAATTGTTCCTCATCAGTTGAATATTCGAGAACTTCAATTACCTCATTACCAATTTCGGCTCTAACATTTGATATTTTTGAGGAGTTTTTTCCTAAGACTGTGCCAACTGGATCTCTGGATGAGTTGTTTGTCCAAACGGCTACTTTTGTTTTAAAACCAGCTTCTCTGACTATTTTTTTAATTTCTACATCTCCTCTTGCAACTTCATCAACTTCACTTTCAATCAATCTGTATACAAACTTTGCATCTGCCCTCGAAAGAATTATTGATAATAAAGCTTTTTTGCCTTTATTATTCAACCCTTTATTCTCTTCATTTGCACTGTTTTTTGAAAAACTTGATTCAACCTTTTTTATTAAAAACTTTCTTGACTCATTTATTTTTAAACTATCATTTGGTGATTGCTCTTCAGGTGGCAGTATTGCCTCAACCTTATTATCATCAAGATAAACATATAAAGAACCTTTGCTTGCTCTATGAATTTTACCGATAATAATTGTGCCTTCTAATTTTTTATATTCTTCGTAAAGTTTATTCCCGACATAATTGTTAATCTCAGAAGAGAAAGTGTCCATCGCAGCCCTTACAACTGTAGAAGGAAAATTCTTATAATCTATAGGTACAGATATAGATTTCCCCAATTCAGCATTTTCATCATATTTTTTAGCATCTTTTAGTGAAATTTCTTTCAGTAAAAGCTCCGGTTTTTTAACAATTTCTTTTTCAACATAAATTTCAAGTCGATTCTTATCTGTTTTTACTATTTGTAAATTTACATCTGATGTCTTATCTTTTTTCTTATTTTCTTTCGATGTCCCTTCTGTTTTATATATATAATTTCTGTATGCAACAACCAAAGATTTCTTGAAACAATCAAGGACTGCTTCAACAGATATATTTTTATCTTTAGCTATGCTTTCTATTTCATTATAGAAATGGTCTGCTGAACTGGTTGATTTACCTTTTGTCATAATTCCTCCGGATAAAAAGTAGTTTTGATTTTAATAATTCTATCCAATGATATTGTTATAATATCTTCTTCTTTTATATTTAAGATATCATTTGATGATTTTGATTCTCTATTTTTCACACTTTTAGAAATATTTTTTTTATTATTATTTGAAAATTTTTTAATACTAACAACTCTATCGACAAATGTTAAAGTCCCCTCACTTTCCAAAACAGTATATGCCTTAAAATTATCCTGATTAAAATTTAGATCATTATCTGAATTCTTATCAATATTATTATATATATTGTTTTTCACAATATTTTCTGAATTAAAAGCTTTATAAAAAACTTTTACCGGTAGTCCAATAAAAAGATTCAGTAAATTAAAGTTGTCCTTCTTAATTTCAAAACCTATTCCAGGACTTTGAACCTGTAAATCATAATCATCAGGAATATATGAAGATATTATGGAAGAAACAAGTTTACAATCATCAATACTTACACCCCCTTTTTTCATAATTGTTATTATAATACTTTTATGGGAATTTATTTTGATTGAAATCAAATGTATTTCATTGATTGGAAAAATCTTTTGTAATTTTTGATTAAGATTATCAGGAAAAGTTTTAGAATTAAAATTTTCCAAATTAGATTCCTTATAATTTTAAAGTAATATTAAAAATTAATCATTAAAAAATGATAATATAAAAAATATAATATCAAATAATTTTATATTTTGAAAAAAATAAAGATTCAAATTTAAAAAGTTAAAAAAAAGAAATAAAAATAAAAAAAGAGACGATAACATCGCCTCTAAAAACATTAATACAATATAATTTTTTAATGTCAATATAAATTACTTTAATTTTTTAATTATTATATTATTTTTTTTTTAATCTAACAGTTATTATTCTTAAAATGCATATACCTGTCTATCTTAGATTTGATAAGACAATAATTTTTAGGAATTAATAAAGGATTTAAAATGGACTTATTAATGTTTCCAGCTTACAAGCTTATAATATTATTTTTTATAATCTTTTTTGCAGGGGTTGTTGATTCTATTGCAGGTGGAGGCGGAATCCTGACAATACCCGCCTATCTCTTTTTGGGTCTGCCAGGGCACAATGTTCTTGGTACAAATAAATTTTCTTCATCAATAGGAACCCTATTTGCAACATTTAGATTTGCAAAATCAAATAAAATTGACTGGACCATTGCCATTTTTTCTGTAATCTTTGCATTAATAGGTTCAACAATAGGTTCCAGACTTGTTCTTCTGATACCTGTTAATTTTATAAAAATATTACTTTTAATTCTAATACCTATTATTACTATTTTAATCCTTATTTCACCAAAAATAAAATTAAGAAAAAATAGGGCAGATCTTGTTGATAATCCAAGTGATAAGACCGAATATTATTTTGAAAAAAAATTTGAAGAAAAAATTGAAACAAAAAATAATATTAATATTGAAGTTAATGTAAAAAAAGAAAAAAATAAAATTAAACAAAAATACATCTTTTATTTAATAGCCTGCTTTGCAAGTTTAATAATAGGAATGTACGATGGATTTTTCGGACCCGGAACCGGAACTTTTTTTATATTGGTTTATACATATTTTTTAGGTATGGATATGACAATAGCATCTGGTAATGCTAAAGTTGTTAATCTTTCATCAAATATTGCTGCGCTGGTAACTTTTCTAATATATAAAAAGGTTTTGTTGCCTTTAGGAATAATATGTGCTTTCTTTTCTGTATCAGGTAATCTTGTTGGTTCAACAATGGCAATAAAAAAAGGAAGCAAAGTGATAAGACCGGCTTTTATCTTAGCACTGTTGCTTCTCTTTTCTAAGGTAGTTTATGACCTTTTTAAAAACGGCTGATACCTATTATATAAAATAGATAAAAAAATACTAATTAATTATCGAGTAAGTTTTTCCAGTCTTGATCTGTCAAAACCTATTATAATTTCTCCATTAAAATCAATAACCGGTACACCACTTTGACCGGATTTTCTAATCATCTCCATAGCTGCTTGTTGATTTTTCGATACATCAATATCTTCAAACGGAACATTTTTACTTCTAAGATAATCTTTTGCCATTGAACAATAAGGACAACCTGGTGTTGAATAAACTATAACCATTATAAAACTCCTTAAAATTATTTATTATTTTCTAATATAATAATTAGATTTCTAATAGTCAAGATATTAAATAAATTTTGATTTTTTAATAAAATTTTTAGAATTGATTTAACCCTTTACACTCCAGATTGATTTACCTTCAATAATTGATTGGAAAGTCTCTGAAAAATTTCTACCATCGATTGGTTTACCAATAAAACCATCGAAACCAGCCAATTTTGCTTTTTCAAAATCCTGTTCAATTACTGAAGCTGTTAAAGCAATTATAATAGCATCTTTAGTTTTTTCATTTGATCTTAATTCTTTTAATATTTGATAACCATCTTTCTTTGGTAAATGTATGTCAAGAAATACTAAATCTATTTTTTTATCAATATTATCAATAATATTGGAAGGATCACTTTCACAGCTGATTATTTGATCTTTATCTATTCCTTCAATTTTAATTAGTTTTGTTAAAAGAAGTAAATTATTTGGTTCATCTTCGACTAATAAAATAAAAAGAGACTTTTTATCTTTTATCATATATGCATTTTACCTTATTTGACCATTATTGAAAATTATTTATTTATTTTCAACAAATTAAAAAATTTACTTTTCGAAAAATTATCTTTTCTAATATAATCAATTTTTTTCTCAGAAATATATTTTTTTTCCTCATTTGTTAAATCTCTATTGCTAACTATTACTATTTTCGGTAATTTTACATTTAATTGTTCAATTTTGTTCAATAAATTAAAACCATTTTCATCGCCAAGCATAAGATCCAGTATCACAACTTCTCTATCTTTTATCTCAACAACCTTATTCAAACCTTCATTTGCCGTTTTAGCAATTTCAATTTTATACATCTTTTGAGTTATAAAAGAAGTTAATATATCTATATTATTTTTATCATCATCTACTATTAAAATAGTACCTTCCTGTCCTTCAATCAGCAAAGATTGAAAAACACTTTTTAATTGATCTAATTCAGTTGGTTTTGTTATGTACATATCTGCATTCAATTCATCTGCATAATCTTTTTCATTCAATATAGAACATATAACAACTGGAATATTTCTATATCTATCATCATTTTTGAGTTTTTTTAATATTGTCCAGCCATCCAAATCTGGCATAATAATATCGAGAAAAATTAATTGAGGTTTATATTTATCTATAAGGGAAAATATCTCACCTGGATTCATTGTGCTTATTATTCTCCATTTATTATTAAATTCTTTATCTATAAATTTAATAAAATTTTCTTCGTCATCTATAACAAGTATTTTTTCTATTATTGTATCAGGATTCATATCGGCTTTGCTATTTTGCTTATTTATAATTGTTTCTGGTTCCAATTTAGTTTG
>JBKBTB010000141.1:0-4772 GCA_046291015.1 Exilispira sp.
AAGTTCTTATCACTGCCAGTGCTTTACATTTCTTGGAAGAAAAATATCTTCCTCTTGTAACACCTAAGGTAAATATGTCTTAATGTTTACTTAATATATAAGATAAAAATAGAAGGAAAGAAAAATGAAACTTGAATATCATGATATTATCTACAAACCAGCATTTAATGAAAAATCTACAAATTTACAGCAACAGAATAAATATACCTTCTATATTCATCAAGATGCTAATAAAAAAATGGTAGCAGAAGCTGTTAATAAACTATTTAATGTTAAGGTAGTAGATGTAAATATTGTTAATTTACCAAGAAAACCAAAACAAAGAGATAGATTTCATCCTGGTTATACAAATTTTAGAAAAAAGGCTATCGTGACAGTAGCTAAAGGTCAAAAAATTAAAGAATTGATTGTAGAATAGCGAGGTTATCATGGGATTAAAAAGTTATAGACCAATGACTCCAGCACAAAGATTTAAAACATCTTTGGATTTTTCTGAGATTACAAAAGACAAACCATATAAAAAACTTACTGTTTATATTCCTGAAAAAGCTGGAAGAAATAATTATGGCCGTATTACAATGAGAAGAAGAGGTGCTGGACATAAAAGATGTTACAGAATTATTTCATTTAATAGAAATATGTTTAATTTAACAGCAAAAGTTGAATCAATTGAATATGATCCAAATAGAACTGCAAGAATAGCTCTGGTATGTTATGAAAATGGCATTAGAAGATATATTCTTGCACCAGACGGATTGAAAGTTGGTGACAAAATAACAGAGGGAGAAAATTCTCCAATTAAAGTTGGAAATGCACTGCCATTACTAAAAATTCCTGTGGGTACAGTTATTCATAATGTTGAAATGCATCCAGGGAAAGGCGGGCAACTTGCAAGATCAGCCGGTACTTTCTGCCAGCTTTCTGGATTTGAAAAAGAATATGCCATTTTAACACTTCCTTCTGGTGAAATTAGATATGTTTTATCAAAGTGCTATGCTACTATAGGTGTTGTATCCAACATTGACCAAAAAAATGTTGTAATTGGAAAAGCAGGAAGAAACAGGTGGTTGGGGAAAAGACCAAAAGTTAGGGGAGTTGCAATGAACCCTGTTGACCATCCTATGGGTGGTGGAGAAGGAAGAGGTAAAGGTAATCATCCTCAGTCTCCATGGGGAACACCTGCAAAAGGTTATAAGACAAGAAAGAAAAAAAATCGTTCAGATGATTTTATAATTAAAAGAAGAAAGTAATTGATTTTAGGAGATAGAATATGTCACGTTCAATAAAAAAGGGACCATTTGTTGAAAATAGTCTTTTCAAAAAACTATCAGAAGGTTCTAAAGGATCTGGTGCCTCAAAAACATTGAAAACATGGTCTAGAGATTCTACAATTATTCCTGAAATGATTGGCTATACTATTAATGTTTATAATGGTAAAAAATTTGTGCCAGTTTTTATTACTGAACATATGATTGGTCATAAACTTGGAGAATTTGCTCCTACAAGAATGTTTAAGGGTCATAGAAGTTCGGAAAAAGTTGCTTCTGCTAAGTAAAGGAAAGGGAAAGTCTTATGAAATCAAGAGCAATAGAAAAGTTTATTAGAGTTTCTCAGACAAAGGTTTTAAGGTATTCTAGAGAAGTACCCCCTGGAATGCTTGTTAATGAAGCTATAAACAAATTAACTTTTGTAAATACTAAAGGTGCTAAAGTTTTAAAGAAGGCTTTAGAATCTGCTAAAGCAAACATGATAAGCATGGCTACTACTCATAATATTGATGTTGATGATTCGAATTTTACTGTTGAAAGAATATCTGTTTTAAAAGCTCCTTCATATAGAAGACTCCGAAGGAGAGGTAGAGGACATGCCGATGTTATTTCTAAAAGAAATTCTCACATATATGTTGAGATATCAGATGAAAGATTGAAAAAATAAAGGCTTGGGGGAACTAAATGGGTCAAAAGGTTAATCCTGTTGGTTTAAGGCTAGGTATATCAACTGATTGGCAATCAAAATGGGTGGCAAAATTTAATCACGAGGATTATGCTGGCAAATTAGTTGAAGATCAGGAAATCAGAGCATTTATATTTAAGTCATTAAAAGATGCTGCTATAGCTAAAATCGAGATTATTAGAGAAATAGATATATTGAAAATAATTATACATACTGCAAGACCTGGAGTGGTAGCAGGACAAAAAGGTAAAACAATTGAAGATTTAAGACAAAGGTTGATTAAAAAGATTATTAAAACAGTAAAACCAGATAATGTAAAAATATCTATTCAGGAAGTAAAAGATCGATATACTTCCGCTGTTCTTGTTGGAGATAGCATAAAAACGGCTATTGAAAGCAGAGCAAACTATAAAAAAGCCATAAAAAAAGCGATGGAAAATGCAATGAAAAGCGGTGCTCTTGGTGTTAGAGTAAAGGTTTCTGGAAGATTAGGTGGCGCTGAAATAGCTCGAACCGAGCAATTTGCAGAAGGGCAGATTCCTCTTTCTACATTAAAAGCTAAAATAGATTATGCAGTTTCCGAAGCTCTTGTTACATTAGGTATAATAGGCATTAAAGTGTGGATTTATCTTGGTGATGTTGATAATGTGAAAGGAGATACTCATGTTACAACCCGCTAGAACAAAATATAGAAAACAACAAAGAGGTAGAAACAAAGGCGAAGCTACAAGAAACAATAAAATTGCATTTGGTGATTATGCTCTTGTGGCTGTAGAAAATGGTTATCTTACACCAAATCAGATTGAATCTGCAAGAATTACTATTATCAGAAATGCTAAGGGAAATGTTAAATTGTGGATAAAGATATTTCCGGATATTCCTTATACTAAAAAGCCTCTTGAGACAAGAATGGGTAAGGGTAAAGGAGCTGTTGATCACTATGTTGCAAAGATTAAAAGAGGAGCAATTTTGTATGAACTTGGTGGTCAAATAGCAGAAGATGCCGCTATGGAAGCTCTTAAACAGGCAGCATTTAAATTACCGATTAAGTGTAAAATTGTTAAAAGAAACATTTTGACAGGGGTCTAAAGATGAAAAAAGCAATGGCAGATATTGTTAATGCTAAAAGTGAAGAAATTATCAATATTTTAAATGAGCTTTCCAGAAAGCTAATTGATTTAAGAATTAAATCAGAATATGGAGAAGTAAAGGACACTTCACAGATTAAAAAAATTAAAAAACAGATAGCAAGATATAAAATGATCCTTCATCAAAGAGGCATTTCAATATAAGGAGACGGATAATGGAAAAAAAGCAGACTCATAGAAAATATTTTCAGGGTGTTGTTGTTTCGGATAAGATGGATAAGACAATTGTTGTTAAAGTGGAAACCTTGAAAATGCATCCCATATATAAAAAATATATAAAAAAGTGGAAAAAATATAAAGTTCATGATGAAAAGAATATTGCTAAAGAAGGTGATGTGGTTCTTATTGGTGAAACAAGACCACTTTCTGCTACTAAATATTTTGAACTAATTGAAATAGTTAAAAAACAAGGATAAGAAAGAGGTGTATCATGATTCAGCAAGAGACAATACTTAAGGTTGCTGATAATAGCGGCGCAAAATTACTAAAATGTATAAAGGTTTTGAATCATTCAAAAATAAGATATGCTTATATTGGCGATATCATTGTATGTTCTGTTTTTGAGGCAATTCCTAATTCAAATATTAAAAAGGGACAAATTGTAAAAGCTGTTATTGTCAGAACCAAAGATGTTATTAAAAGATCTGATGGTTCATGCATAAGATTTGATGAAAATGCAGCATGCATTGTTGATAAAGATAAAAATCCAGTTGGAACTCGTATTTTTGGACCAATAGCAAGAGAGTTAAGAGATAGAGACTTTGCGAAGATTGTTTCTCTTGCGCCAGAGGTTCTATAAGTGAGGGGTTTATGAAAATAAAAATTAAAAAAGATGATAATGTCCTTGTAATTGCAGGTAAAGATAAAGGTAAAAAAGGAAAAGTTATTTCTGTTTATCCAGAAGCAAATAGAGTTCTGGTAGCTAATGTTAATCTTAGAAAAAAGGCAATTAGACAGCAAGATCAGATGATGGATAAGAACTTTGCCGAAAAAGAAGTTCCTATTCATATTTCAAATGTAATGGTTATCTGCCCAAATTGTAAAAAACCTGCAAGACTTGGCAGAAGAGCTGATGATGGGCACAAAAGATTTTGCAGAAAATGTGGAAAAGATATAGATTAGTATAATCAGGAAGAGGTAAAAATATGGCTCAATTAAAAGAAAAATATAGAAATGAAGTAGTCCCATTTCTAAAAGAAAAATTTAAGTACTCTTCCGTAATGGAAGTACCAAGAATTGAAAAAGTTGTCTTAAATGTTGGTGTTAGTGATGCTGTTATAGATAGAAAGTTTGTTGATGAAGCAATGAAAGATATAGAAAAGATAGCTGGCCAAAAACCTATAAAGACAAAAGCTAAAAAATCAATAAACCAGTTTAAAGTTAGGCAGGGACAGGAACTTGGAGTAAAAGTAACACTGAGAAAAGAAAGGATGTGGGAATTCTTATATAAATTTATCAATGTTGCATTACCAAGAATAAGAGATTTTAAAGGTATTGCTGTTAGAGGATTTGATGGTAAGGGCAACTTTACTTTAGGAATTAAAGAGCATACAATATTTCCCGAAATTGAATTTGAATCTACAGAAAAAATTCGAGGTCTTTCTATAACTATTGTTACCACAGCAAAAACAGATGCTGAATGCAAAGAACTTCTTTCAGCATTGGGTGTAC
>JBKBTB010000142.1:0-4757 GCA_046291015.1 Exilispira sp.
GTAAAATTATATTTAAAAGATATACAAAATATTGCGAAAGACTACAAATTTTTTTGTTTTGGAGAAACAGCCATAGATATTCTGGACAGCAAAATTCCTGATTTTTATTTTTTAATCTCATATATTGAGATTCATGATATATATAAAAATTTTGATAATGTATATAGAATCAAGATTTATCCATTTTCTTATTTTTTTACATATAAAACAAAGAATATATTTTTGGTTCAATTGGATAAAAAAGAGCTAGAAGATTTCAATATTTTAATTAATAGATTAAAATCATATTCCAATTTAAATTTTATAATACCAATTTTATATGATATTAATAAAGGAATTTTTAAAAATCTAAAGAATTGCTTTTTACATTACAACAAAAATAGCTCAAAAAGAGAACTAACTTATGATGAAAAAAAGTTGTATAAAAAATCAAGATATATTGAATATAAAGAAAAAGATTATGTTGAGATGCATTTAAAAAAAGAAGAATTTCTTGTAGTATGGTTAGATCAAATTTTAAAAATTGTAAATACTAAAAATAATTACAAAGAGATAAAGATTTCAATATTATATTTAATAATGATATCGCATGAATCAAGTATCATTATCGAACAAATTGCAAGAACAGATTTCTTTATAGAATTTTTCCCTTTGCTTTCAGAATGTAAAAATCATTATCAAGCAAAAGAATATCATCCAGAAGGTACTTTATATGATCATCTTATAAAGACTGCCATAGAATTGGAATCCACAGATTTTGCATTAAAATTAGCCGCTATTTTACACGATATTGGTAAAATTAAAACCTATAATTATAAGGCAAATAATAGCAATCCAAAATATCCAAATCATGCTACAATTTCATCAAGAATAGCAATAGAGTATTTAAAAAAAATTGCCGATTACTTCCCTTTTTATCCAGATTTAGTTAATAAAGTTTCTTTTCTTATTGAAAATCATATGAAAATAGCATTTTTGCCAGAGTTAGATGAGAAAAGGCAGCAAGAAATAATAAATTCCAGATTCTTAAATGAATTATTAAAATTATTAAAAGCAGACTTAAAAGCTTCTCTTGCAGATTTAAATATTTATAAAAGAGTATATTCTTATGTACAGAAAAAGAATAATAAAAAATTAACAAAGAATGAAAGAGAATTTAATTCAAAAAATTATAAATTTTTTTAATTTTTCTTGACATATATAATTAGGTTAATAACATTGAAAAAAGGGGTGCAAATGAATAGTTTGGGATTATCATTAAAAGAAGTTGATCCAGAAATTTATGATATTATTCATAGAGAATTAAAAAGACAGGAAGAAAAATTAGAATTGATTGCTTCTGAAAATGCAGTTTCAAAAGCTGTTTTGGAGGCTCAGGGATCTGTTTTAACAAATAAATATGCAGAAGGATATCCCAAAAAAAGATATTATGGTGGTTGTGAATATATAGATGAAGCAGAAGAGCTTGCAAGATCAAGAGCCAAACAACTTTTTAATGTCAGATTTGCGAATGTTCAACCTCATTCTGGCAGTCAAGCCAATATGGGAGTTTATTTTGCCGTATTGAAACCGGGTGATACAATAATGGGCATGGATCTTTCTCATGGTGGTCATCTAACTCATGGGTCTCCAGTCAACTTTTCAGGCATATTTTTTAATGTTGTTCATTATGGTGTTGATAGAATAACAGAGCAGATTGATTATGATCAGCTTGCACGGCAGGTAAAGGAAGTAAAACCAAAAATGCTTGTTGCCGGTGCATCAGCATATCCAAGGATTTTAAATTTTGAAAAGTTAAGAGAAATAGCAGATAGTGTTGGGGCGTATTTGCTTGTCGATATGGCGCATATAGCTGGATTGGTTGCTGCAGGGCTTCATCCCAACCCATGTGAATATGCTCATTTTACAACAACAACAACACATAAAACTTTGAGAGGTCCAAGAGGAGGGATGATTTTAACAAATGATCCAGAACTCAGTAAACTTGTAAATAAAACAATATTTCCGGGGATTCAAGGAGGACCTTTAATGCATGTAATAGCAGCTAAAGCTGTTGCATTTAAGGAAGCTTTATCTATTGAATTCAAGGAATACCAGAAAAAAATTCTTTCTAATGCTCAGGCTTTAGCTTCTGGATTAAAAGATGAAGGATTTAGAATCATTTCTGGTGGCACAGATAATCATCTCATGCTTGTGGATGTGACTTCGAAAGGTGTTAATGGTAAAGAAGCAGAAACAATGCTCGATGAGGCACATATTACATGTAACAAAAATACCATTCCTTTTGATCCGAATCCTCCAACTGTAGCTTCTGGTATAAGATTGGGCACACCACAGCTTACCACAAGAGGAATGGGTGAAAATGAAATGAAAATAATAGCATCATTAATAAATAAAGTTTTAACTGAAAAAAATGAAGAAGCAAAAAATTATGTTATTGACCAGGTAAATAAACTTTGTGAGAAATTCCCATTATATAAAGGGATAATAGATTAAGATAATTATTTGATTTGATAATCTGTGTTGAAAGGAGAAATGCATGAGTAATGGTCAAATGCTTAAAAGAACACCATTGTTTGATTCTTACAGTAAATATGCGGGGGCTAAGTTTATTGATTTTGGCGGATGGGAACTTCCAGTTCATTTTGAAGCTGGAATTATAGCAGAACATATGTCTGTGCGAAAAAATGCAGGTATGTTTGATGTTTCTCATATGGGAGAAATTATTATTGAGGGACCAGATGCAGAGAAATATGTGGATTATTTGGTGACAAATGATGTAAAATCAATGGAAGATAATCAGGTAATATACACTTTGATGTGTTACCCTGAAGGTACTGTTGTTGATGATCTTTTGGTTTATAAATATGATATAAAAAAGTATCTTCTCGTTGTAAATGCATCGAATGTTGATAAAGATTATCAATGGATATTATCAAATAAAAACAGCAGTGTTTCCATAGAAAATATTTCTTCAGAAATTGTTCAAATAGCTTTTCAAGGACCTAAAGCAGAGGAAATTCTTCAAAAATATGTGAATTTTGATCTTTCAAAAATTAAATTTTTTCATTTTATTGATCCTGTTCAGATTGATGGTATAGATTGCATAGTTTCAAGAACTGGTTATACAGGTGAAGATGGCTTTGAAATTTATGTATCTGCAGAGCAAGGGAAAAGAGTCTGGGACTATTTATACGAAAAAACAAGAGCAGACAATGTTTTACCATGTGGACTGGGTTGCAGAGACACTTTAAGATTTGAGGCTAAACTACCATTATATGGACATGAAATAAGTCAGGATATTACACCTATAGAAGCTGGATTAAAATTTTTTGTTAAACTGGAAAAAGAAAATTTTATCGGTAAGAATGCACTTTTAAATCAGGTACAAAATGGAGTTAAAAGATCATTGAAAGGACTTGAAATGATTGATAAAGGTGTTGCTAGAAATGGATATAAAGTATATAAAGATTCAAAAGAAATAGGATTTGTAACAACTGGCTCATATTCTCCAATGCTTGATAAAAATGTAGCCTTAGCTTTAATAGATAATTCACTAAAACTTAATGATGAAGTTTTTGTAGAAATACATGGAAAAATGAAAAAAGCCATTATTGTGAAAACACCTTTTTATAAAAATACAAAAAAGGATAGTTGATTTTTAATTTTTCAATTTTTTTGCTTATATTGAAATTTAAAAAATGAAGGATGGAGGAAACATGGAAATTTTAAAGAATCTTAAGTATTCAAAAACTCATGAATGGGTTAGAGTAGAAGATGGAATTGCATATGTGGGAATCACCGATTTTGCTCAACATGCACTTGGCGATATTGTATATGTCGAACTTCCTGAAGTTGATTCGGAAGTTTCAAAGGGAGACGAGGTAAGTAATATTGAATCAGTAAAAGCAGCTTCGCCTATTTTTTCACCTGTTAGCGGTACTATTATAAAAGTAAATGAAGATTTAGAAGATGATGCGGAGATGATTAACCATAAACCATATGATGCTTTTATTTATGCTGTAGAGCTTAGCAATCCATCTGAAATTAATGAATTGATGGATGCGGATGAATATGAAGAATTTTGTGAGACAGAAGGTTCTCACTAAGGAGATGATATGCATCCTTATATACCTCATACAGAAGAAGAAGTAGAAAAAATGCTTTCTGAAATTGGTGTAAAAACTATAGACGATCTTTTTGCAGATATACCGGAAAGCATCAAATATAAAGGTTCATTAAAAATTAATCATCCGATGTCTGAATATGAAGCCTTTAATGAAATGAAATCTCTTTCAAATAAAAATAAAACAGGCATCTCTTTTCTTGGTGGAGGTTGTTATGACCATATAATTCCTCTGGCTGTTTCTCATATTATTTCAAGAAGCGAATTTTATACATCATATACACCTTACCAGGCAGAAATATCTCAAGGAACTTTACAATCGATATTTGAGTTTCAATCATTGATATGCGAATTAACTGGACTTGATGTTTCAAATGCTTCTTTATATGATGGACATACCGCAGCGTCTGAAGCTGCAGTTATGGCACTAAATAGTGTGAAGAAATCAAATACAATATTGATTTCAGAATATTTGCACCCATTTACAAAACAGGTTCTTAAAACATATTTTTATGGTCTTGATATAAATATAGTTGAAGTCAAAGGTAAAGATGGAAGAATCGATACTGTTGACTTAAAAGAAAAAATTAGAGAAAATGTTGCATGTTTTATCGGGCAATCTCCGAATTTT
>JBKBTB010000143.1:0-4721 GCA_046291015.1 Exilispira sp.
ACCAGTGTATAACCTTTATTGTAAGTATCAATAAATAAAATAAGTTTATTACCTTCAAGTTTGTTAATATATCCCGCAATCTGATATTGCTCATTTTTAACATCATTTATAAGTCTTATATGATAATCATCTTTTTCAGATAAATTTGTAGTTGTAGAACCTAAAACAAATGTTAAGATTTTATTGGAATTTATCCTGTCAAAAATTACATTTGCAACAGTTGATGTATGGGTGGTTATTAAAAATTTGATCTTTTTACTGATTATTTTATCAAGAGCGTTATTAACAAGTTCTTTATCCCATCCATCATTAAAATATTGAAGTTTAATTCTGCTTTTCGGGTTTAACTTTAAGTAAAGTTTTGACATTAAAACTTCGCTTTCACCTATTTCGCTTGCCTTGCTAAGATTGGTCATAAGAGCTACTGTAACTTTTTGATTTATGCGACTTAATAATTTACAGCTTAATAATGAAATATTTAAAATTAAAAGTATTAAAATAAAGATAAAAAAAATCCCTCTTTTCATAATTAAAAACTCCTTTTATTTTATATTTGAGGGATAATAGCAGGATTTTTAAGGCACAATATCATGGTATTATATAAAATAATATATAATAAAAAAATTATATAATTAAATTCTATTAAAAATTTTCTCTAATTAAATTTAATATAAAACATAAAATACTTTTTTACAATTTTAATTTTTTATCTTAATTATATTTTCAAAAAGATAAAATTAATATACTAAGATAATATAAAAATATATATCAAAACAGAAACAAATCCACAGAACAAAATTTTAAGAATAATTGAAATTTTTGGAAATAAAAACACAACTAAAAAACCAATTAAAATTATTATAAAATACTTAAGTTCTGAAAAGATATCGATAAAAAGTGATAAAATAGAAAGCAAGATTAAAGCGGGGATCATCTTCAGTAAAGAATCAAAAATTGCTGATATAATTCTATTATCTTTTGATTTCTTATAGATTAAAATCAATATAAAGGATAATATTGATGGGAAAAAAATAACACCAGTTGTAGCGGTAATTGCACCAATTACTTTTGCCTTTTGAGCACCAACAAAAGTAGCAATATTAAGTGCAATTGGTCCTGGCGTTATCTGAGCTACTCCGACAATAGCCCAGAATTCAGATTTACTTATAAAATTGAATTTTTGAACAATAAGATCTTCCATTATTGATAGTGCACTATATCCGCCACCAAATGCGAAAAGACCTATAAGTGAAAATGCTATAAATAATCTTATCAAATACATATTAAAAATGTTGAAAATGTAAATAATATCAAAATTATTAAAATTAAAATTATTAAAAATAAATCATTAAAAGAATTTTGTTTTAATATAATTGATAATAAAAAACAAAAGTCCACCTGATAATAGTATAATAACCGGTGAAAGCCTAAAAAAAATACCAGCAAAAGTAAATATAATAATAACAAGGTAAGTGACAATATTCTGTTTTTTATTTTTAAATATTTTAATTAAAAATTGAGTAATAGCAGCAATTGTAGCTGCTTTTACACCAATCATAAAGGTATTTACAATTTTTGAGTCTAGAATAGAAATAAAGATATAAACGAAATAAATAGCAAAAAATGGTGGTAATGTCGTTCCTATTATACCAATTATTGAACCCGGGATTCCGGCAATTTCATAACCGGTAAAGATTGAACTTGTTAAAGCTATTGGACCTGGAAGAAGTTGAGCAGAAGTTAAAAGTCCTGTAAATTTTTCTAAATCTAAATATTTTTTCTTTTCAACAAAATTTTGTTGCATAACAGAAACTATAACATAACCACCTCCAAGTGTAAATGCGCTTATAGAAAAATATTGCCAAAAAAGGGAAAGATAAAAGCTAAAATTTTTATTTTGTTTTGAAGACATAAACTCCATCCCAATCATCAGAAGGAGGCTCTTCAATAAAATGCTGACATCTTTCGATGTACATCGATGAAGTGCCATCGGAATTAATCTCATATGCCTTTGAAAAGTAATCTATGGCTTTATTCCAGTTTCTGTTTTTGTATTGTTCAAGTCCTTTTTGATAATAATCCACCATTTTTTCTGTTTCAGGGGATAATTTATCAAATGGTTGATATATTGCAGTTGGTTTTAATTTACCTTTTACCCTTATTAAATCAAGCTCTCTTGCAGGAAAAATTGAGCTTACCTTTTCATATGTGAATTCTGAGATTATTACAGGTACTTTATATACTTTTGTTAATCCTTCGAGTCTTGATGCAAGGTTAACCGGATCTCCTATAACTGTGTAATCCATCTTTTGTTCTGAACCGATATTTCCGGCTATGACATCACCCGATGATATGCCCATACCTATTTTAAAGTTTATTTTCCCTTTTGCAGTCATCTCTTCATTGAATGTTTTTAGAGCTTCAAGCATTTCAAAGGTAGCTTTAACAGAATTTGCAGCATCATTATCTGTTTTAACCGGTGCACCATAAACAGCCATTATTGCATCACCGATAAATTTATCTACTATACCATGATTGTTTATTATAATCTTTACCATATGTGTAAAATAGTTATTTAATGCCGTGACTAAATCTTCAGGTGTCATAGATTCAGATATTGTTGTAAAATCCCTTATGTCTGAGAAAAAGATCGAGCAAAATTGCTTTTTACCTATCAATAATGAGGCATTTTTTTCTTTTATTTGAAGTAATTCATCTACAACCTGTTGGGGTACATATTTCTGGAAAATTGTTCTTACTCTTTTTTCATTATCTCTTGCCACAATTGCCTGAAATGCGTAATCTTTAATAGCTTCATATGCATTGTCAAGTTCATCTGTCATGACATTGAATGTTGCTGTAAGTGTACCGATCTCATCCGGATAAAATACTTTTGCT
Organism: Exilispira sp.; assembly: GCA_046291015.1. Taxonomy (GTDB): domain Bacteria; phylum Spirochaetota; class JAAYUW01; order JAAYUW01; family JAAYUW01; genus Exilispira. The sequence goes on from JBKBTB010000143.1 coordinate 2,899, forward strand.
TTTTGTTTTAAGTCATGGGTCTGAATGATGTTTTCCATCGTCTGAACAAGAAGTTTGGCTGGTCTTATAATCGAAGAAATTAGTGGAAGAAGTATTGCGAGAATTAAAACAATCATAAAAGCACCAATAATAGATACCAGATACTGAATTTTTTGCGCATCCTGATAAAATATCTTTTCATCTTCTGAAATTAATAAAAACCAGTTCCATGATCCGGATAAAAGATAAATACCAACCCTCCATTTCCCATCTGTATAATACCTGAACCAGTTTGATTTACCATCTTTCATATGTAAAAAGTAGTCTTCTTTGCTTATATCTTTTCCTTTATGCATGGTCCCAAGTATGACTTTTCCATTCTGATCAATAATTTCTACACCAGCGGTTTTTGAGCTTTTAAATAATGTTTCACTGTATAGCTGAATCTCTCTATATGATTCATCAATAAAGTTTTGATCTGCATTTTCAACAGTAGAAAGAATGTCTTTAATTGCCGAAACTTTTTTAGCAAGTTCTTCAAGTCTTTGAGAAAGAAGTTGTTGAGCAATTTTGGTTATACCTATTTTTGCTTGATTTGTGGAAATTATAGCAATAAATAATAGAGGTATTATAATTAATGGAATGACTGTGGAAAGTATTTTAGCCTTTATAGTCATTATCTTCTCCAACTTATAAAAATTTATAAAAAATAATTATATTGAATTTTAATTAATTTATCTTATGTTATAATTATAAGAGTAAGAAAAAAATATTCAATATAACTTTTATATTTTTATTTTATTATATTTTTATTTAATATCATACTTTTTATTTCTTGCTTATTATTTCTTGTTTGTAAAAAATTTTGAGAAAGTTTTTTAATTTATATATTTATTATTCGAAGATTATAGTAAATGGATAAGCAAAAAAAACAAAATTTGAAAAAATTTAACTTTTTAACCGATGATGATATTGCAAAACTTGAATCCCTGCATATGAATGTGCCTTTTTATTCGATAAAAAGATTTTATCTGGATATTTATTCTATTAATCTTTCATTTAAAAATCTGGCGCAGATATTCAAGGATATTTTCACTACATCTTATTACCATGATTATGTTAGCCCTCTATATTTAGATAAACTTAAAGTATTTATATTTCATGCAAATTCATTTTTAATCTCATTTAAAAAAATAATAAAAAATGATTTTAGTTCTTTATCTTCTATTGCAGAAAAAAATCCAAAAGTTTATATGATATTAAAATTGCTCTATGAAATAAATACAGAATCTTTGACAAGATTCATAAATTCATTTAATAATAAAAATATAGCCGCATTTGAACTAATATATTTTTTAAAGGAGATTTATCTTCCCTTTTTATATATAAGTTTAATAGAATGGGATGTTCAGGAAAAACTTAAAATAACAACAAATTTCAATGCCAGATCTTCCTCATCTGACATGGCTAACAATATTTTATATGCCCTATCTTTGTTGACAAAATTCTGTAGAATAAAGTTTAATCATGATCCGGGATATTCCTCCCATCTATTTGTAGATATGATGGATTCAATAACATTTATAATAGATAATTTCCCTGTAATTTTTTCTCCTATTATATTTAGAATTCTGGGTTATAGAAAATATAATATTAAAAAGGAGAGAAGATTTATAGATAAAGGATTGATACTATTTTTCGGTTTATCATCAATTGATTTAAAAGAAGAAGAAGAAAAAATTATTCCTAAAAAAGATGAAGATAAAGAAATAAATTTAGGTGATGATGAAAAAATTATTTTTATACCAGATGAATATAAATCGGCTGCACTTTTAATTAATCTT
>JBKBTB010000144.1:0-4704 GCA_046291015.1 Exilispira sp.
GCTTTTTCAAAGGCAGATTTTATACATTTTGAAGCGGCATATATTGGTGAACCTATTATCGATAAGATGAAAAAAAGAGGTTATTCCATAGTTTACTGGGGTGTAAACTCCGTTCAACTTCTTGAAAGAGCATTAAAAGATAAACCTGTTTTTATAATTTCAGATATACCTCATTTATTGAAGGAATATTATTAAAACTTTACTGTTTTTTTTATATAAGATTTTATTTTATCGAATTGTTGTCATATTATTGTTGCAAAATGTTTGTAATGGTATAAAAAAAGAGTAAGGAGGCATTTTTTGATGAAAACATTCAAAAAAGGTATACATCCTCATTACAATAAAGAACTGACATGCAACTTAAACATTGAAAAAATACCCCTTAGTTCAAAACTTATTTTACCTGCTCTTCAACATTTAGGTTCTCCTTCTGAGATCATTGTTAAAAAAGGTGATGAAGTAATACCGGGTCAAATTATAGCCAAAGCTTCTGGATTTGTTTCGGCAAATATTCATAGCCCTGTATATGGGAAAGTTTTTAGAATCATCCCTAAACCCATAGTTGGTGGCAGAATGATAAATCATATCGAAATAGATGTTGATATAGAAAAAACATCTGCTTTTTCATGGGGAAACCAGAATGTTGATATTAAAAATTTAAAATCTGAAGATATTTTAATCAAAATAAAAGAAGCAGGTATTGTTGGTCTTGGAGGTGCTACTTTCCCTACTCATATAAAATATACTCCTCCAAAAGATAAGCCAATAGACACACTGATTATCAACGGTGCGGAATGTGAACCATATCTTACCTGCGATCATAGGCTGATGATTGAAAAAACAGATGAGATACTTAAAGCAATTGAAATTGTTGCAAAAGTACTACCATTAAAATCAATAATTATTGGTATAGAAAAAAATAAAGAAGATGCAATAGATGCTTTCAATAATATAATTAAAAATTATAACTTACCTATTTCGATTGAGCCTTTAAAAGTAAAGTATCCACAAGGTGCGGAAAAGATGCTTATACATGCTACAACAAAAAGGGTTGTACCTTCTGGTAAACTACCTCTTGATGTTGGCGTGGTTGTATCAAATGTTGGAACACTTTTTGCAATTTATGAAGCAATATATTTTAATAAGCCACTTGTCGAGAGAGTCATTACAATAAGTGGAGATACAGTAAAAAAGGGTGGAAATTTTATGGTCCCTATTGGAACTCCGTTAGAACATCTTTTATCTTTTACAGAAATTGATACTAAAAATACCTATAAGGTTATTTTTGGTGGTCCCATGATGGGAGTTGCCGTTCCTTCTCTGGATTATTCAGTTACAAAAGGCACATCGGGCATTTTATTCTTTTCTCAAAAGCTAGCAAAAGTTGAAGAAGAATCACCCTGTATAAAATGTGGTGGATGTATGAAAGCCTGTCCTATGAACCTTATGCCAAATAAACTTGCTGCTTATTCAAAGTCAAAAAAATGGGATATTGTTAAAGATAATAACCTTTATGATTGTATGGAATGTGGAAGCTGTGCTTATGTTTGCCCGGCAAAGATTGATATTGTTGGCTGGATAAGATATGCAAAAAACTATATAAAGGCAAAAAATTTATAATAATTTTTTATAAAATTATTCAAAATAGTCCGGACTTTCTTTTTATTTGCGGAGGTTAATAATGGATTTAAAAAAAGAAGGTTTTATACTTTCATCTTCACCTCATATAAAAAAACCAGTTTCTACAAGAAAGATAATGTTTCTTGTCATAATTACTTTAATACCAACAATTGTTTTTTCTATTTTATATTTTGGTCTTAAAGTTATAACATTATATATCAGTGCAATAATAACCTGCATGGGAACAGAAGCTATAATAAAACTTATAAGAAAACAAGATATAAAATCTATATTTGATGGATCAGCAATAGTTACTGCTATTTTACTTGTCATGACTTTACCGCCATCTATAGGCTGGCAAAAGGTTGCTCTTGGTTCATTTATTGCCATCGCAGTTGCTAAAGAACTTTTTGGTGGACTTGGGCAAAATATTTTTAACCCAGCACTGGTAGGTAGAGCATTCCTTGCCGCAGCATATCCAGTTAGTATAACAACATTTACAAAACCTGCTGTTGTTTTCTCCTTTTTGCCCGATTCTGTATCAAAGGCAACACCTTTAGCAGCAGCTAAATTTGATAAAATTTTTACAGATATAAGCTCACTTTTCTTTGGACAGGTTGGCGGTTGTATTGGTGAAACTTCAAGTTTAACACTAATTTTTGGTGGTTTAATCCTTTTAATTTTTGGAATAATAAACTATAGGCTTGTATTTTCATATCTTGGAACAGTGGCTCTTCTTACAACAATTTTTTGGCTTAAAAATCCATCTGTCTATGCCTCACCAATTTTTCATCTTTTTTCCGGTGGTTTAATACTTGGTGCCTTTTATATGGCAACAGATATGGTAACCTCACCTGTTACAAATATTGGAAATTTCATATTTGGAGTTGGTGCAGGAATTTTAGTTGTATTGATAAGACTTTTTGGTGGATATCCAGAAGGAGTTATGTACTCCATTTTATTTATGAATGCATGTACTCCTTTGATAAATAAATTTACTAAAACAAAGGTTTTTGGGAAATAATTCTTAATATACTATTCTTAATATACAATGATTAATATGCATAGATTAATATTTAGATTAATATACAGAGATTAGTATATATTGAATAATATAAAGTTATTAAGATACAGCGATTAATATTAACATGCCAATCAATATAAAAATATTTATAAAGAAAGAGGATTAAGATAATAAAAGGGGTAGAATTTATGAATATATCTACAAAAATGATTATCGCCCTTACAATAGTCACCTTAATAGCTGGATTCGCACTTGCCTTTTCTTATGAGTATTTCAAAGGTAGAATCGCAGATAATGCTGTGAAAGCTTTAAATGAGAGTATTGGTTCTGTAATACCCGGTGCTGTTTCAAAAGAGCTTATTCCATCAAATGAAATGACAATTTATAAAGTTTATGATAAAGAACTTAACTTTGAAGATAAAAATCTACTTGGTTATGCAATTGTAACTTATGCCAGTGGTTATCAGGGTGCCATCAAAATTCTTGTTTCAGTTAATCCAGATTTTACTAAGATAATAACATTTAGAGTTCTTGACCATTCTGAAACTCCCGGACTTGGAGGAAATATTGTTAACCTTGATTTTATTTCCCAATATGAAGGGTTATCTATCGATAAAGAGATAAAAGTAATAAAAGGGATTTCAAACAAGGACAATAATGAAATTTCGGCTATTTCTGGAGCAACAATCTCTTCAAAAGCAGTAACAAAGGCATTAAATGAAACATTTATCAAAGCAAAGAATATTGTTAATGGTGCGAAGTAAATTATAATTTAATTAAAAAAGTTTTAATTAATTTAATTTAAAAAATATAAATTAGCAAAAACAGGTTTATAAATATTACCATATTAAAAAATAGGGGGTTTTTAATGGATAAAAAACCAGCCATATATCATTTTTTAAAAGGATTATGGGATGAAAATCCGGTTTTAGTGCAAATACTTGGCACCTGTCCTACTTTAGCTGTAACGGCTACAGCTATTAATGGGATTGGCATGGGACTCGCAACCACATTTGTTCTTGTTTTTTCCACTGTTTTAATCTCAACTTTTAGAAAATTGATACCAAATGAAGTTAGAATTGGAGTTTTCACTGTAATTATCGCAACATTTGTAACATTTGCAGATCTATTTTTAAAAGCTTATTTTCCAGACCTTTCCAAAGCTTTAGGCCCTTTTGTTCCTTTAATTGTTGTTAACTGTATAATTTTAGGAAGAATAGAAGCTTTTGCCTCTAAAAATAATCCATGGCTTGCATTTTTAGATGGACTCGGAAACGGCATTGGTTTCACACTTACATTAATAGTTATGGGCTCAATCCGTGAGCTTTTGGGTAAAGGAACATGGTTTGGAATACCGGTACTTCTTTCTTTTTATAAACCAATGCTTGTAATGATTCTTCCAACAGGTGCATTTTTTACTTATGGCACATTGATGGGAATTTCAAACGCAATCAAAAAATTAAAAACCAGATCTTAAAAGATATATGTTATATTGCTGTTAAAATTAAATTGTGAAAACAAAAAATACTCAAGGAGAATACAAATGAGATTACTCCTTTTATTTATTGCATCGATTATAGTAAATAACTTTGTACTATCCTACTTTTTGGGAATCTGCCCTTTTATTGGGGTTTCAAAAAGGCTTGATTCTGCTGTTCCAATGGGTTTTGCAGTTACCTTTGTTATGACATTAACTTCTGTTATAACATGGATTATAAATCAACTTATACTCATTAAATTAAATATGCCCTATCTTCAATATGTTGCCTTTATTTTAGTCATAGCAAGTTTGGTTCAATTTGTTGAAATGTTTTTGAAAAAATTTATACCAGGACTTTATAAGGCATTCGGTATTTATCTTCCTTTGATAACAACAAACTGCGCAATACTTGGTCTTGCTCTTTTAGAAGCTCTTAAAAATTATAATTTCCTCGAATCCATTGTTTTTGGTGTTGGTTCTGGTATTGGTTATACTGTTGCTATGGCGATTATGGCTGGTATTCGTGAGCAACTCGAACTTTCAAATATCCCAAAACCTTTTGAGAATGCGGCTATAACCC
>JBKBTB010000145.1:0-4654 GCA_046291015.1 Exilispira sp.
CAGTGCATTTGCACAATCAGTAGCTGTTCCACCTCTTGTTCGAATCCAAATAGGAGTTCCATTATAACTATATTTAGCTATAAAAATATCATATCCTCCTTTATTTGTTTCACCATTATTTGCAATAGAATTTTTTGTTTGCCCGACTAAATAAATATATCCATCACTACTCATCACCATATCTTTTACTTCATCATCATCTGTCTCGCCCAAAAATCTTGTCCATGGATATTTATTTGTCAATGTTCCATAATTAATAGTATAATTTGCACTTGCAATATCAGAATTTTCATAACCATCTTTTACAGCAATTGCTTTTAATGTTCCTCCTAAGATAAAAACTCCAGATGGATTTGTATATTGTGCACTTGAAGTTGTAGGAATTGTTCCATCTGTGGTAAAATATATTTTTGCTCCTTCTGTTGCACAGGTTATCTTAACAAATTGAACAGTTGAATATTCCCCCCCCGGCAGGATCAAAAACTGGTGTTGCTACCTTTTCTTTTATTGAAGGGCAGGCTGTAAATATTATAAATAAAAAAATCATCAATGAAAAAATAAATAATTTAAATTTCATCTTTCCTCCCAATAAAATTTTAAAAATAAAGACAATTATAGCTTAATAATAGCAATATATTAAAAAATTTCAACAGATTGATATATGATTTAATAAAAAAAGATATTTTTATTATTGCTTCTAAAATCTGACTCGAGCAATTATTTTAGAAAAAACTTTAATCAATTACATTTTTATCCTGATTCTAAATCATTTAACTATTTTAGTTGAAAAATATTTTATATTTTAGTTAATTGAAAGATTAATAAAAATTCTAAAAACTAAAAGTACTCAATCAATATTTCAACCATTGCCTTTTTATTGACTTTAATATTGAATTCCTGCTTATCTTTATTTATTAAAACTTGATAATCATTCTCAGAAGCTGTTTTATCATCTAATTTTATTTTATATTTAATTTCTTTTGAATAAATTAAGTCCGGAATAAATATAATTGTTGACTGTTCTATATCGAAATTAAAATTTTCATCCTTATTTTCAAATACAAGAACGATAGTTTTTTTCTTGTTATCATACTTAAAAAGAATTGGTTTTCCATTTATAACTTTTGGATATGGTCTTAAAAATCCAGGTGTTGCTCTTTTCGAAAGATCATTTTCTTTACAGTAAATTGAAAAATCTTCTTTGTTCCAGTTATCTCCATGTTTATTATTATTATTAACGCAATATGTCCAGATAGTTGATGAGATTAAAACTCTGTCCAGTGCATCATAAAACATTGAAATGGCAGTATTTGGAATTACAAAGTTTTTAATTTTATAGGAAATACCATAAAAAACATCAAAAGGAAGACCAAATTCTCCGAGCAAGCATGGCATATTACCCATATTTTTTTTTGTATTTTCCTTCATATCATTAATCTGCTGATAAAAGCTATTTACAATATTTTTCCTACCAAAAACCGGTTTTCTATTGTCTGATCTTATTGAAAAAAATGGTAAGAAAACTTTTAATGCCATTGGAAGTCCATCATACCAATGAAAACCGTGTATCATTTTTTTAGATTCATTTTGATTAAAGCTTGAAACCTGCCCTTGAGGTAAACCTTCAACAATGGTAAACCAATCTGGATTGATTTCATTTATGGCTTTTTGATATTTCAATATGAAGGGCTTTAAATAATCATTTGCAAAATCTACTTTTTTGTTATTAACTTTTGAAAAATAATCTGGTTTTTTCAAAACTGGTTTTCCATTTTCAATATCCCATACTCCTTCAACTCTCCATGGACAAATTTTACCATCCTTAAAAAGAGAAACTTTATCTTTATTAAAAAGTTTTTTTCCGATTGGTTTATATCCAAAAAAGCCCTCATTATATCTATTTACATAAACTGGAAAACCAGATGCAAGTTGCATGGATTGAAAGCCGGTAGGAATATACCCTTTTGCATATGAACAATTTTGCAAAGTATTTAAATCTGTATAACCAATATATCCCATATGCGGTTCATTCATGGAACCAAATCCGATTATATTCTCATTATCCTTGAGTCGAAAGGCAAGATACTTTATTGCATTTATATATTTTGTTTGAAGCCAATTTTGAATATTTTGTCCTTCTACATTTAAATTTGGTGCGAAATCTTTTCCTGCAAAAAATAAAGTAAACATTGTGGCAGCCGCATATCTATTATAATTTGTAGGCCAAATCATAGAAGGTAGATTTTCTGGATAATCCTTATGTAAAAGAGCAGAAAAGGTTTTACCAATTTTATCTACATCTATTCCAACAGCATCAAAAGTCCACCATGGCGCACCATCTCCACCAGAAAATCTACTATATACATCTTGATGAGGATCAATATAGATAAAAAACCCATAATTTTTAGCCTTTTCAAGAATTTCCTTTATATAATTTATATATTGCTCATCATAAACTTCTGGCTTTTGCGGTTCAATGGCTTCCCATGTAACGAGAAAGCGAAGAAAATTAAAACCCCATTTTTTCATCCTTTCAAAATGTTGATCTGCTTCTTCAAGTTTACATGGTCTTGAGACAAAAGAAATTTTATCCCTTTTTAAGCAATCTTTATTATGAGTACTACCATCCGGTATTGCCGGTATTTTTGAATCTGCTGAGAAATTACATCCTCTGAAAATTAAGATTCTGCCTTTTTCATCAACAAAATAACCATTTTGGGATTTAATCATAATAACCACCTTATATTTTTTTTATATAGTTTTATCTTATCTTCAATATCAATCCAAAAAAACCAAGTGTTATTAAAAGCTGGATTATTATGAATTTAACCATGACCTGGGTATTTGACCAATTTCTTGTTGTTCTTACATGGTCATGTAATGGGAATCTTGTATTGTGAAATATCTTAATATTTAAGAATCTTAAAAATGCGACCTTTATAAGACCTGTCCCGCCATTTACAAGTAGTACTGTGGATAAAATAAAATACAAAAATGGATTTCCCGTTTTTAATACAAGTATGCCAATAAAAAAACCGAGGGCTCGAGAACCTGCATCTCCCATCAAAACACTGCTCGGATAAGCATTAAACCAGAGATATGCCATAAGAGAACCTACCATAGCAAAATCAACCACAGCCCATTTTGCACCTTCTTTTAAGTGTGGTAAAAGTAAGTATGCTGAAATTTTTGAATGTCCAATTATTAAATAAAGGAAAATGCCTAATGTAACAAGACAAAACATTACCAGTGCTCCAGATAAACCATCAACACCATCTGAACAATTAGTGGTATTGATAGAAATCCATATTAAAATTGTCGCACCAGTTATATACCATATTTTTGGAATTTCGATTATCTGTTTTGTAAAAGGAAGCCATATCTTTGTATTTGAAAAATAACTTATAACAAGGGCTGCGCTCAAAGCGAGAATAAAATCGAGTAATCCTTTCTTATATTCACTCCATGGCTTTACTGCTATATCATCCAGATATCCGGTAAGCATTGTTAACAAAGTCAATATAACTATAATTGCAAGTTCCCAGTTCATTGGCGCTACTAAAAAAGAGACAAGTACAAAAACAATTATAAAAATTAAACCTGCTCCAGTTGGTTTTCCTTTTGCTTTAGTAGAATCATGAGCGAAATCCCTGCCTCTATCATGAGGTAAATATTTTGAAAATTTTGGTATTGCAATAAATGAAAAAAGAAAAGAAAGATATAATGAAAGCAATATCATAAATGAATGGGACTCAAACAGTCTGAAAGGGCCAAAGTAGCTTTTCAATCTTGCAAGTAACTGTAACATTTTATTTACTCCTGATTATCTTTTTTTATATCACTATTTTATAATAATTTCAGATGATTATAATATTTTTAGTAAATCAATTTTATATTTTTTTTATTATATAAATTTTTATATTATATAAATTTCATAGTATAGACATTATTATTGCAACAGGATTTAACATATTAACTAGAATTTTTTTTATATATTCTAACATTTTATCTATATTAGCGATTTAGCATAATCATTATTAACTAAAATTTGTAATTTATAAAAATTCTTATTCTATTTAAAAGTTATATTTAATTAATTCTTGAGAGTTTTATTCTATTTTCAAATTGTAAAAGCTGATTTTCAAAAATTGGAAAAGATTCTTCTGTTTTTGATTCTACGGTAATGGTACATGTCGTTTTCAAATCCTTAACACTTGATGTTAATTCTTTTAGGTGAAGATTACCAATATCAATTGCAGTTACAATTTCAGAAATTACTCTGGTTGAATTCTCTTCACTTTCAATCTTATATTTTCGAACAAATGATGCGAATGGATCATTCCAGCTTACAGGTATTATTCGTGAAGAACCATATTCATTTATTATCCTCTGAATAAATCTGCATTGAGTTTTATGTATTATAACTGAATGCTTTGATATACTAATATAACCTACTATTTTATCTGCTGGTTGCGGGTTGCAACATGTTGCAAATTGATATAAAATATTATGATCTCCATAAATATAGATAAATCTATTGGCAACCTTGTTTTCAAAAGAATTAGTTAAATCAAGGCTGGTATCTTTATTAAATTTCTTATCTAAGTTTTTACCCAGAGTTCTATCTAAAATTTTGTCTGGAATTTTATCTAAG
>JBKBTB010000146.1:0-4613 GCA_046291015.1 Exilispira sp.
ACATATTTTACCATAATACTATAATTCTTTTTAATGCAATAATTGAATAAGTTTATTTTTGAATTAAATAATCTATTTTATTTTGATTGCGGATGAAAAAAAAGATCATTAAAAGATTATTAAATGCATAAAATGAAAAATATAAAATAAAATAACTTAAAGATGGTGTCTTTTGATAATTTCAAAAATTTAATTAAATTATATGTTCCATTAAATTTCTCCTTCAAATGTTATGATTGTGGAGATTGTTGCAGGCATGAATCTGGTTATGTTTTTTTACTTTCTTCTGAGCTAAAAACAATCTCCAATTTTTTTAATCTTAAAGAAGATGAATTTAAAAAACTTTATGCATTTCAATTTTCAAATAATGTATATTCATTAAAAGAAAAGCAAAATTATGATTGCATTTTCTGGGATAGTTCAAATAGAAATTCAAAGGGTGGATGCTCAATTTATAAAATAAGACCTGCACAATGCAAAAATTTTCCTTTCTGGTTAACCACATTTGCAAATAAGGAAAGTTTTGATTCTCAAGCTCAAAGGTGCAAAGGTTTAATGTCAAAAAAAGGTAAAATATATAAGGAAATTGAAGTTTATAAATTTGTTTATCAAGATTTAAAACAGAGAATGATTCATTATAAAAGCTATCTTTCCGAAGAGATTATTAAAATATTGTTTAATTGAGTGAAAACACATTTTATAAAATTAAATTTAAGTTGATTAAAAGTTAAAGTTTTTAAAATGAAATTAATTCCTTTGGATAATTATTTACTTTATGAAGGCAAATACCTTTCTTTTTTCAAAAGAAAGTTTCTGGATAAAGATGGAAAATCAAAAGAATATGAATATATTGAGAGAAATAAGAATCAAAAAGCAGTCGTTATAATAGCACAAAAAGAAAATCAAATACTTTTAATAAAACAATATAGAATACCGGTATTAAATTATGTAATAGAATTTCCAGCTGGATTAATGGATGAAAATGAAAAAATAGAACAAACAGCAGTAAGAGAGTTACTCGAAGAAACAGGTTATAGGGCTGAAATTGTTGAAATCTCTCCATTAATTTTAACTTCTGCTGGTTTAACTACAGAACAAATATATTTTGTTAAGGTAAATCTTTTAGATTTTGAAGGGACAAATTGCGAAAGTTCAGAGGATATAGAGGTATTTTGGGTTAATAAAGAAAAATGGGAAAAATTAAAAAAAGATAATATATATATTAATGGATGGGTTTACGCTTATTTAGAAGGTTTATATAATTAATTAAGATAAAAATATGAAAATTTAATAGTTAAGATAAAACTCGCTATTTGTATATTAGAATAGGAGTATATTGATGATTTATTATCTTATTCTCACTATACTATTTATAATCATAATTGTTATATATTCGATATTGCTTTCAAAGGGCAGAAATCTTTCTGAAACCTCTGAAAAAATAAATAGTTCGATTGGAGAATATTTTATATTACTTTCAAATTTTGAAAAGATCATAAAAGAAGAAAATAATGAAATTAAAAAGGATAAAATAAATAAACTATTAAATGATGCCAGAACTTTTTGCCAGAAATATCCTTCTTCCCCTTATAAAAAAGATATTGAAAAATTAATTATAAAATTAAATGAGTTAGAAAAAACTATGCTATAAAAGAAATATATCCTACAAATGATGCTGATGGTGCTATCTGATATGATGAACCATATAAAAGAGGATATCCCTTTTTGGCTCCTTTAAAAAAGGCATAAGCTATAGCAGTAGTCAAAGAATTTGGTGAACAACTATTTTGATACTTATCTATAATCAATTCTATTGATTCATAATCAAGTTTTTCAAGAGTATCAATCAATATTTTATCGTTCTCCTTTGCCCATAAAAATGCTTTTTCACCTGTACCATGAGGTGTAAAACCATAATTTGGACCATAATGAGTCAAATCGGATGATGCAACAACAATAAAGTTTTTTGATTTGTTAGCAAAAAACTGTGCAATTGAAGATGCTTCCTGTAAAGGTGGATATAGTGCAAATATTTTACTTTCAGGAAAAAAATATTTAATAAATGGGAGATTTACTTCAATGGTATTATCAGAAAAAAATGTTGTCTCGTCAATTGATGAAAATAGTTTTTTATACTCCGATAAAAGGCTTAAATCAACTTCAATATTTCCAAAAGGTGTCTGTAGATATTCATAATTTAATAGTATTGAATTTTCAGAATATTTTAAATGTCCTCCTAAATATATAATTGTATCAATAGTTTTATTACTTTTTTTTATTATTTCAGTTGCCTTAAAAAAAGAAAGATATGAAATATGTCCTGAAAATTCCCATCCTGCATGTGGAACAATAATAGAGAAAATAGAATTTAAATTTAGTGATATTGATAACGGATTTACCGTTTTTTCAAATCTGTTAAAATATTCAAGACATCTATTTTCAGTTGATGGATACCACCCAGCAGGCAATGTTCTTTTTCGAATTTTCATAATTTTCCCTTATACATTTTTTTTAAAACTTTATTTAATTCTAATTAAACTTATAAAACAAATATTAATTATTGTCAAGGTATTTAAAATTAATCTGGAATTTAAAATAAAAAACAAAAAATATTATAATTAATGATTTTATTTGTCTAAATAATTAAATGTTATATAATTAAGTTGAAATTAAAAGTTAGAAGTTGCAAAGAAAAAATTAATTGATAAATTAAAGAAAATATTTGATTACAGGGGGTTTGTTGGTTTTATCTCATTCAAAAAAGGGTTATGTTATAATTATTATTATACTTGTTTCTACAGTTTTTGTTGCCTGGTTTTCTCATATTAATAGAATTGATATTTATAATATTCTATCTACAAATTATATAGTTGAAGATGAAATCACTTCGATAAAAATTCAATACCCATTAAATAATAATATAATAGATAGTTATTATCAAAAATTTGAACTTTATTCAAAAAATGATTACCTTAAATTATTGAAATCTTTTGCTCCAGCCTATTCCATAATTAAAGAGCTTCTTAAAAGCAGGGGTTTTGATCCACAATTTATTAATCTTTTATGGTGTGAATCACAATTTAAAATAGATGCAACAAGTCATATGAATGCAGTAGGACCATGGCAATTCATCGAAGAAACAGCAAGACTTGTTGGTTTAAAGGTTCATGAGATTGATGAAAGAAAAGATATATATGCCTCGACTATAGGCTTTATGAAACATTTTTCTTACTTATACAAAAAATTTGGAAGTTTAGAACTGGCTATAGCAGCTTATAATTGTGGGGATGGCAAAGTAAGATCTATAATAGAAAAATACAATACAAAAAACTTCTGGGATTTACTAAAAATGGGAGCTTTTCCAAAGGAAACCGCTCAATATGTCCCTAAATTTTTTGCAGTTTCAAAATGGGCAGAAAAAAATGAAACTCTTATTAACAATATTATAGAGTCATCCGGGAATACTTATTATATAATAAGAATAAATATCCAATCGGACGAATCATATAAAATATTAAAGAATTTGATTGAAAAAAAAGAATTTGTATTAAAATTCAACAGACATCTTATTCACATCAGGAAAGTTAATACAACTGTAAATATTTTACTAGATGAGTCTTCTTTAGAATATTTTGTTGCTAATATGAGTTATCTAAGTGAAAAGATATCAAAACCAATTGCTTCAATTGTTCAGATAGATTTTCCTTTAGAAAAAACTAAATTACTGGAAAACATGTTTAATTCTGAAGGGAATATAACTAAGAGCATTTCTACATTAAATTTACCTTATGAAAATCCATTTGTTCATTAATTTTAAGATATTAATGAAAAAATTAATGAGCATTTTGCCAGATAGTTCTATAATCGAAATACCGGTTTAAGAAATTAAAGAAAAAATTAAGGAGTATTAACTATGGGTTTTAGTGAGCAGATTTTTGAAGAGCAGATTTCAATTGCGGCTGGTTCTATGAAAAGGTCGGTTATTCGAGAATTATTAAAATTAGTAGAAAAACCAGAAATAATTTCTTTCGCAGGTGGACTTCCAGCTCCAAACACATTTCCAGTCGAAGAATTGAAAGAAATTGTAACATCTTCTTTATCTAAATATGGAAATATTATGCTTCAATATGGTTCTACAGAAGGAGATGCAAGACTTAAAAAATTATTGATAAAAAGATTCATGGATAAAACAACAGTAAAAAATTTAAATGAAAATAATATATTAATAGTATCTGCCTCTCAACAAGCTCTTGACATGATCGGTAAACTTTTTATAGATAGAGATGATTTAATTATGGTTGAAAATCCTTCATACCTGGGTGGATTAAGCGCTTTTAGAGCTTATGGTGCAAAGATGATCGGGGTTGATCTTGAAGATGATGGTATAGATATAATTCAATTTGAAGAAAAACTTGAAAAAATTTATAAAAATGGAAAGAAAATTAAATTTTTTTATACAATTCCAGATTTTCAAAATCCATCCGGGGTTTGTACTTCGCTTGAAAAAAGGAAAAAAATAATTGAAATTGCCAATAAATATGACTTTATGATAATTGAAGATGCTCCTTATAAAGAATTAAGATATGAGAATGTGGATCTGCCTTATCTTTATG
>JBKBTB010000147.1:0-4596 GCA_046291015.1 Exilispira sp.
TGCTTGGAAGATTAAAGATTTATCAGAAAAAGATTGCCGAGGCTATAGCAGCACTAAAAATGGTTATAAAAGAAGCTCCTGATTCAAAATATGCAAAAAGAGCAAGACAGCTTCTTGCTAAACTTGAGGATTAGTAAAATTTTAAAAATTTGTTGAAATTTACAGATCTATAATTTATAATAATAAAGAAATATGAATTTACATATATTTTTGATATAATCATTTTATAATATGTTATGATAATTTATAATCTATTTATTATAATTTATCCAGGAGATATTTGATAATGAAAAAAAATTCTAATTTCTTAATAGTTTTAATTACAACTTCTGGAGCAATCACGGGTTTTATATTAAGTCAATTCTATCCGGTATTTCACAATTTAAGCTGGGGAAAACCCTTCGATTCTTTTCACTTAAAAATAATGCCATATTATATTTTAATTTTTTTAATTGCTTTCTTTATCATAGCGTTTATAATTCAAAATATAATTAAAAAAATTTATTTGAAGAAGGCTCTTGGATTTATACAAAGGGAAGATGTTAAAAAGATTGAAGATGCAATAAAAGAAGCAGAATTAAAAACTTCGGGAGAGATAAGAGTGCATATAAGCGGTGAAAATTACATAGAAAACTGTCTTGAAGAGGCAAAATTTTGGTTTTATAAGCTAAAATTAAATAAAACCAGAGAAAGAAATGGGATTTTATTATTCATAGCACCAAATGCCAGAAAATTTGCAATTTTAGGAGATGAAGGCATAAATAAAGTTATAGAAAATAACTTCTGGGATGATGTCAAAAGCAGAATAGAAGAATCATTCAAAGAAAAAAAATTTGTTGATGGTATAGTTAATGCAGTTTATTCTACAGGAGAAATACTTAAAAAGTTTTTCCCTATAAAACAAGATGATAAAAATGAATTGTCTGATAAAGTTAGTTTCTAAATTTATTATCTTAAAATAATCAAGTACAGGGAATAAACTATGATAAAAAAAATTTTATATGCCTCTTTTTTCATATTTTTATTTTTCAATTTTTTTAGCTCAATAATAGTTTATGCAATTGATTTTCCAGAGTTAACAGGTAGAGTTGTTGATACAATTTGTGTATTAAATGGACCTCAATTTTCAAAAATGGTAAAAAGACTTGAAGAATATGAACAAAAAACTGGAAATCAGATGGTTGTTTGTTTTATAAAAACTACTGATTATTATCCAATAGAGAATTATTCCATAAAGCTTGCTGAAAAATGGAAGATAGGATATAAAGGTAAAGATAATGGGATTATAATGCTTTTTGCAATGTTTGACAGGAAGATGAGAATTGAAGTAGGATATGGACTTGAGCCATATTTAACGGATTCTGAGGCAAAACTTATAATAGAAAAGATTTTAGTCCCAGCATTCAAAAAAGATAGATATTATGATGGAATAATGCAGGCAATCGATATTATTGAAAAAGAAACTATGCCTGATCCTGATGATATTATATTAAAAAGATATTTACCTGAAGAGTCTAAATTTTTAATAAAAAGCCAGAAAAAAATTGATACAATCTTCTGGATTTTGGTTTTAATTGGTGTGATTCAATCTTTATTCTTTGTATTATGGCTTGAAGATAAACTATCATTTAAATTTTTTCTTTTTGCTTTAATTTTTGGTTTATTATACATTATTTTCTTTTCATTTATATTCAAATTGCAGGGATTTAATTTTGGTTATCTTTTGATGACAGATATTATGGGAGGTACTGTTAGTATTTTTTTATTATCAATTTTTTTCCCCCCAAAAACCGGTAAATATTATGGAGGGTCATCTTCCTATCGTTCAACAGGCTCAAATTCAAGTAGTTATTCAAGCAGTAGTTATGATAGTTTTTCAGGTGGGGGTGGAAGTTTTGGTGGAGGTGGAGCAAGTGGTAGCTGGTAGATGATAAAAGCTAAAATATAAAATTACTAAATATTAAAAATTAAAAATAAGGATTAAAAAAATAATTTAAGTAATAATTAAATAGTAATAATCAAATAAGGCGTAGAATTTTATGAGAAAAATTATAAAGCCTAGTTTGATTTATATAATTTTTATTCTCTTTATAATTCAAATTTTCATTTTTTCATGTGAATTGTTTGATCCAAAATCACCACAAGAATCACCTGATAAACCTTTAATGGCTAAAGCAGTTGCAGCCGGTTATTATCATAGTCTTGTTCTTGATCAGGAGAATTCATTATGGGCTTGTGGAGACAACGATTATTATCAGCTTGGAACAGGCAATAATAAAGATTTAAATCTATTTACAAGAGTTTTAACCAACATAAAATCTATAGGAATAGGTACTAGATTTTCATTTGCTATTAAGAATGATGGGACTTTATGGGCTGCTGGGAAAAATGATTATGGTCAGCTTGGTTTGGGGAATATTCCTTATGTAACAACATTTACAAAGGTAAATGGAATTGAGAATGTTAAACTTGTAGTTTCAAAATATTATCATACTCTTGTATTAACAGAGGATGGCAAATTATATGCAAGTGGTTATAATTCTGATGGACAACTTGGAACAAATGATCTAGTAAATAGATCTTATTTTGTTCTGGTTCTTTCAGATGTAAAACAGATAGCAGTTGGTGCCTATCACAGTCTTGCATTGAAAAATGACGGATCTTTATGGGTAGCAGGAAAAAATGATTTTGGGCAGTTGGGTACCAACGATAATGATGATAGATGGGTTTTTACTTTTGTTTTAAGTGATGTAAAGCAAATTGCTGCTGGAATTGATCATAGTGTTATACTAAAAAATGATGGAACTTTATGGACAACTGGTTATAATGGATATGCTCAGCTTGGTCTGGGAGATATAACAGATAGAAAATCTTTTACTCAAGTTACAAGTATTGAAAATATTGATCAAATATTTGCAGGTTATAATAGCACTTTTGTATTAAAGAATGATGGGACATTGTGGGCTGTTGGTAGCAATGCAAATAAACAGTTTGGTATTGGTACAAATTATGATAACACCATAAGGGATTTCATTCAAATATTTTCAGATGTATTGTTTATCTCCTCAGCTTACTTTCAAACTCTTATAATAAAAAATAATGGAACAGTTTGGGCAGCAGGGTACAACTACTATGGAGAGCTTGGTTTAGGAAATAATGATATCATAAGTATTTTTACACAGGTTTTTGTTTATTAATAAATTATAAATTATAATTATTATTGGATTTAACTATCAAATACAATTATTAAACAAATACTTTTACTACCAATTTTAAATTCAACTAATCATATATTAAATTTTTATCTTATTTTTGTAACAGAAATGTCTTTGTTTTAAATTTTGTTTTAACTAAAACTATTTACATTAATCTTTGTATTTATAATCCTTTCATAAATAGAGAAACCGATAAATAATCTATTTCATTATAAAATTATATTTTATCATATATTATTATTTATTAAAATAATTTTAAATATTATATATATTAATATTCTTTTATTGAATTTATTTAAATTTGAATTATATATATAATAAACATTCATAATATATTATTAAAATAATTTATAAGGGAGTATTTACTATGAAAAAAAATTTAATTATTATTTTATTAATTTTTTCTGCTTTATACCTATTTTCCTTGAACTATGTTCATTATTTTTTGGTAACATCCCAAAAATTTATATAGATTCGCCAGCTGAAAATGAAACGATAACTAACTCTAAATTGGTAGTATCTGGTAGAATTATCGATCAAGATAATGATCAAAGCAAGGTAAATGTCTGGATCGAAGACCATTCAAATATATATGGTTGGGATAATGATGTCTTAAGTGGTAACTTTTCAATTGAACTAAATGTAGGAAATTTGCAAAATGGTACTTATACAATAATTGCTCAAGGCTATGATGCAAATAATAATAAAAGCGATCCTATAAGTGTAAAAATAAATTTAAATATAACAACAACAAATCATGCACCTGTCGTTACTATAAATTCATCAGTTAATAATTCTACAATTACAAGTTCCACTCTTGAAATATCTGGAACAATAACAGATCAAGATAATGACCAGAGTAAGGTAAAAGTTTGGGTTGATAAATATGAAACTACTATTTATGGTGAAGATCAAGATGTATCTGATGAAACTTTCAGTGTTTCACTTGACTTTGGTAGTTTACCAAAGGGTAATTATACAATAATTGCACAGGGTTATGATTCACAGAATATTACAGGTCAACTAGTAAGTGTAAATATAACAACAGTTTCTTTAATTATTTCTATTAGTACAGGTACATATAATTCACTTATATTAAAAGAAGATGTAACATTATGGGCTACTGGATTTAATAATTTTGGTCAACTTGGCAGCGGTGATACAAATAATATATCTACATTTACACAGGTTTTGGCAGGTGTAAAACAGGTTTCTGCAGGTGGACTTCATACTCTTATATTAAAAGAAGATGGGACATTATGGGCTACTGGATATAATTAATATGGCCAACTTGGCAGCGGTGATAGAATTAACAGAATTACATTTACGCAGGTAATAAATTAATTCAAGTATTAATTTAAATAAATTTTTAAATTAAATC
>JBKBTB010000148.1:0-4577 GCA_046291015.1 Exilispira sp.
CCAAATATTCCACCAGCCAATGCCACGGTTGAAGCATATGGAAGCTGGGTTGTGACATGGGCTATATGATCTGAACCTGCTGCAGTTGAAGCAAGTATAGTTGTATCTGAAATAGGTGAACAGTGATCACCATAAATTGCGCCTCCCAATACGGAACCAATTGTGGCAACTATAGAAGGAGTTAATACCCCATTCGCTTTTGACGCAGCAGCAGCCAGAGGAATGGCTATTGGCATAAGTATAGCCATTGTACCCCATGATGTACCTGTTGCAAAGGAGAGAATACATGCTATTAAAAATACTACTAAAGGTATCCATGCACCATTTAAAATTGGTCTTGTAAGTTCAACAATAAAGCTTGCTGTCCCCATCTCATCAATAACAGATTTTAATGTTAAAGCCAGAGCAAGAATAATAACTGCTAAAATCATTGATCTTACGCCATTAATCCATGCATCTATAGCCTTAGTAAAAGACATTCTCTTTTCAATAATTACCTGTAAAATAATTTCAATAGAAGATACAAAGGAAGCCCATGTTAAAACAACTGAGCTATCTGCATTTCCAAGAATATCTCTAAAGGTATATATTGTTTTTTCGCCATTGACTTCTGCTATCATCTTAAAAAATCCAGATGAAATAACTTTTGTTTCTTCAGAAATAAGAGCAGCCCCACCATTATATCTTAAACCAACAACTGTGACAATTATAAAAGTCAAAATTGGAAGAATAAAATCAAATACATTTCCTTTTACTCCTTCATCAGGTAAGATGTTTTTATCTTCCTGATACATGGGGTGTGAATCCTTTGCATAGACTTCACCAGTTTTTCTTGCTCTAATTTCAGCCTTAAGCATTGAACCATAGTCTCTTTTCATTAAAAAAGATGCAAACATGAATACAACAAGAAAAATAATATAGAATCTATAAGGAATAGATTGCATAAAAACAACAATTGCATTTCCCTTAATTCCAACATCGGCAAGTCCTTCCTGTATAAGACCGAGTTCCATTGCTATCCATGTAGAAACAGGAATTACAGATGATATTGCTGCTGCTGTCGCATCAACAATAAATGATAGTTTTTCTCTGGAAATTCTTTGTGCATCTGTAATAGGTCTCATCGTATTTCCGGTAATCAAGCAACTTGCATAATCATCTATAAAAACAAGTATACCTAATGAAGTTGTTGCGACTTGAGCTGAAACTTTACTCTTAGCCTTTTTTGCAATCTGTAAAGCAACAGCCTGCATACCACCAGACTTATTCATAACTCCAACCATACCACCTATAATAAGACAGAAAACTAAAAGACCTGCGTTCCAGCTGTCTGCAACACCTTTCCCAACAACATATTTTGAAGCCGTATCAACAAGAGCCGTTATAGGATTATAACCATTGATGATAAAAACTCCAGAAAATATACCAAGCAATAAAGATGGTATAACATTTTTTGTAACAATACATAAAGTTATAGCTATTAATGCTGGCAAAAGAGATAGCCAGCCAAAAGATGCACCTTCCATCTAATCCTCCTAAATTAATAATAATAATTAAGCTAACCTAATTTTTGCTTATATATTGAAATATGTCAATATTCTTTTATAATTATTTTATAATTATTATTATTGTTTATACTTTTATCATACTAAGATTTTTATATAAATTGTGATTTATATAAATTGAAGATTAACAAATCATTAGAAGAATTAAAAAATAAATGAAAATTAAAAACTACCGAAATTAAAAGATATGGAAAGAAAAAAGCAAATTTTAATACTGTACTCTTTGATTATTTTGTTTTTTATTTTCTATCTATTTTTTTTAAGTGGATGCAAATATTTTAAGGAAAATATTAATTCATTTTATTCTGATGAATTTTTTTTAATTAAATTTAAGATAAAAGATTTTTCAAAAGATTTATTACCTTTAGATAAAATTGTATATAAGTTAAAATCTTATATCAGTATATTGAATCAAAAATTAATATCTTATAAGATCTTATTTGAAAAAATATGGTTTGAAAGGTCAAGAACCAATAGAACTGAATTGGTAAATCAGTTAAAAGTTTATGGTAAAAATTATGATGACTTGATATCAAAAACAATGCTTCAATATTCAAGCACAGGTATACCATTTGATAATAGCATTATTATTTCTATTTATACATATGATGGGGAAAAAATTCCAAATCTTACCAGATTCAAAAAATATCATTTTAAGTTTATTGAATTATCAAAAGAAAAATATGATGAAATTAAAAATCAAAAAATGTTTCAAATTGAAAAAAATTATCAGCAAAATATAAAATATAATAATTTGTTATTTATAAAGGATTATAAACTGAAATTAAAGAATTCTAAAGCGGTAATATTATGTAATTTGGTAGATGCAGAAAATAATTATTACCTATGTCTAATAGAAAATTTACCTATTAATAATTTACCGCAAAATTATAAGTTTTATTTAAATAATAAATATCCCAGAATTAAATTTTATACCTTTTATTATTATCCACTTGCCTCCTCTTTTAATGAAGTTTTAATAGGTTTTTATCTGCCTATAAGTCCAGTAAGATTTTTTTCTTTTTTTGCAATTATTTTTGTAATTGTTATTATTTTACTTGTTGTTGGTTATATTATTTTAAAAGAATATTTATTTTCAAATTCTTTTTCTAAAGCTCAAGGTAATAAGGAGGATGATTTAAAATATAGTTCGATACAAAAAGAATATAAGAATAAAGAAAATAAGAATACTGATCTTAAAAATATTGAAATTAAAGATAAAGAAATAAAAAATAAATTTATTGAAAAAATGGAAAATATTGAAAAAATGAGCAATAATGATTATAGGAAAGAAGATGGTAGTATAAATGAAAAAAGTTTTAACGAAAATAAAAAAGATGTTGAAGTAACAGGTAAAAAAATAGATCTTTCGGAAATACCGGATTTTAAAGATTTATAATAAATTAAAATAAAAGTGAGGCATAACATGAATCAGAGTGCAAAAAATATTTTAATTTCATTTTGTGTAGGAATAATAATATTTTTAATTTTAGCAATAGGTTATAATTTAAAAATTATTCCAATATCAATTAATATTTCGAATACAATACAATCGTTGCAAAAACAGGTAGATCAATTAGGAATTGAATTTTTAGGTCAGATACAAATTGAAAGATCAAAGATGAAGGATCTTGCGGAAAATAGTTTTATAGTTGATAGTTTTGCCAATCAGATCATTACAGATAAGGTTTATAGTGAGGTTTATGAATATACAATAAGAAATAAGAATTGTTATGGTATAACTTTTGTTAATAATGAGAAAACTATTTTCTTTGTTTATCCTCCATATGCATCAAAAAGAAAAGGTATGGTATTAGCCTCTGAATACTTCAATTATTTTTTAACTAAAGAATATTCTATATTACCATTTCAAACATCAAAAGAGCTACAGAGTTCTGACGAAATAGTTTTAGGTTATCCGGTACAAAAGGATGGTAAAATTTTAGGACTCGCTTTATTTCATTACTCAGGTACATCTTTATTGAGTGAACCTGTAAAGAGATCTTCTTTAAGTATTAAGGGTTTTGCCTTTATCAAAGCTTATAATATGATTGTTTTTAATATCAATAAAGATATTTTAGATCAAAAAGATAGACTTTCTGATATTCTTATGACAATAGAAGAAGAAAATAGAACTATAGGCCCAATAAAAATTAAAAATTTAAAATACTATTTTTTCTCAAATCAGATAGGCAAATCAGGAAAACAGGTGGTTGTTATTCCAGCGGATAAGGTTGGAACGCCAGTTGTTGTTCAGGTTGTAATAGCTTTTTACCTTATCACAATTATAATTTTAATAACATATGTTTTATTGGCTTTCTTTTTTACAAAAAAAGAAGAGGAAATTGATCTTAAAGGAAGAAAATTTTATCAGAAAGAACCAGAACTTGAGCAAATAAAAAATATAGAAGAGGAAGAAGAATTTCTTTCAGCTGTATCAAGTGAAGAAAAGAAAAAAGATTTCTTTTTTGAGGAAGTTAAAAGTGAAAAACCTATTGATACAGCTTTTAAATCATTGGTTGAAGAAGTATCACAGAAAAAATCTTCGTTAGAAGTTTCACTAGATGAAGAATATATTTTTAATCCACCTGAAACCATAACCACAGAAGAATTACCAAAAATTCCTATTGAAAAAAAGGAAGAGACTTTTGAACTTCCTGATATTTCTGGAGAAGAAGTAGTTGAAGAAAAAGATTTTGAAAAAAAAGAAACTGGACTTCCTACCTTAGAAGAACTGGAAGAATCAAAAGAGGAATATAAAGATTTTGAATTTGTACAGTCTGATGAACTGGAAATTAAAGATGAAAAAATCAATTTAAGTGAAGAAGAACTGACTATTAATGAAAAAATAAAAGATAAAGAAAATGAAACTTTTGAGCTACCTGAAGAGATAATCAACATTTCTCAAGAGATGAAAACACTTGATCAAATGGAAATTCCTGAAATAGAGCAGCAGCAAGTTGAAGAAAACATTGAATTACCAGAGATATCCGGAGAATTAGAACAGGGATA
>JBKBTB010000149.1:0-4577 GCA_046291015.1 Exilispira sp.
CAAGCATTTTAGAAGTAACAATCGCATTATTTAGCAATTTTATAGATTTATCTCTTATATAAAAAGTAGCTATTTGTGATGAACCATTAAAATTTATAAACTCATCTACAACCTTCGATTCGTATAACCCTGTTTGATTTATGATCTTAACATTATTAGTAAAATTAGCCAAACTTTCATTTATAAATAAATTTTTCGAACTTATTAAAAAACCATCCTTTATTACCAGACTATCCTGATCGCTTTTAATCTGATTGTTTATTAAATCACAAACCAATAAACTCCCTTTAATCTGAATATTTTCTAAAAGGATTGAAATAGATGCTTCACCTTTTAATGTAATTGTATTAATATCTTCCAAATTATTTGCATATGCTATTTTTGAAGTAATATAATATATTTTTTTATTTTCTTGATCAAATATATTAATTTGCGGATTTCTTATTTCCAGGTAATTCAATTGAAAATACTGATATATTTCATCATAATAAATTTCTATCTTTTGATCTTGATTGATATTACTGACTATTTTCCCTTTAAGCATTACTAAATCTGGAAATACTTCTTTATATTTTGAATTTTGAATATCAAATAAAAAATTATTTCCAGTTATTTTCACCCTTTTTTCTGTTTTAATTGTAAATATAATTAAACTTATTGAAATGAGTACAAATATAATAGCCATAAAAGAAAAAAAAGAAAATTTTCTTATCTTAAACATAGTTTATTTGCAAAATATTTATTATTAACCAAATATTATTAACTAAATTTTAATTTTCAAAATGAATTAAATCATTTTCAGTCATCTCATCTGTGCTGAAGGATTTTAAAGGCAATTTAACCGGCTTTCCAGTTTTCTGACTTTTATAAATTGCTAAAATAATCTCAAGTGCTTTTTTACCTTCTTCGCCAGTTATATAAGGTTGTTTATTCTCTATTATAGCATCTATCATATCTTTATATAAAGGTGTATGCCCGAAACCATAAACGGCTTGATAATCATCCTGTAAATTATATGATCTATTTATCATATTTTCTTCAGTATCTCCTATTTTATCACTATCGGAAAATCTCCAGTTTTCAATTGTGTTTAAGGCAAGTCCACCAAGTTTCACAGTGCCATTGGTGCCAGAAATATATAGAGTCTCTTCTAAGTTTTTAGGAAAAGTATTTGCACTACCCTCAATTATACCGATAGCACCAATTTTTGTTTTCAATATAGCTGAGCCAAAATCTTCGGCTTCTATTTCTTTTATATATCTTGCAGTTACCCCATAAACTTCGGTAACTTCGCTTCCTAGAAACCATTGTAAAAGATCAATATTATGAGTACATTGATTCATAAGAGTACCACCATCAAGTTTCCATGTCCCGCGCCATGCTGCTTGCTTATAGTAATTCATGTCCCTATTCCATCTAATATTAGCAGTTACATTTATTATTTTACCAAATCTTCCTTTCTCATAAGCTGTCCTGACACTTTGAACAGTATAATTAAATCTATTTTGAAAACAGATTGCAAGTTTCCTTTGATATTTCTTTGAATACTTGATCATTTCATCGGCATCTTTAATAGAAAGAGCCATTGGTTTTTCACAAATAACATGAGCATTTGCAGCCAGACAATCTTTTGTTATGAAAGAATGATATCCAGACTCTGTTGCAATAGCAACTAAATCAGGTTTTTCTTTTTCAAGCATCACAGTATAATCATCATAAAACGCTGGATTCACAATTATACCTTTTTCATTCATTTTTTGTTTATAAAATTCTGCCCTTTCTTTAGCCCTTGATTTTATAATATCTACAAAGGCAACTGCTATAATATTATCACTGTTCGCTACCAGTGCATCAACATGTTTTAATGAAATTCTTCCGCATCCAATAAGAGCATATTTAAGAATCATAATCAGCTCTCCTTAAATTTTAATATTATACTAATTTGATTGTGAAATAATTTGTTTCCACTTTTCAATTATTTTTTCAGGAGGATCAAAATGATAATTATATAAATCTTCAGCCACTGGTTTATCATTATAATAAGGCCTATTACAAAGTTTACATCCCGAAGTTTTTAAATAATCTCCTTTTTTTAAAATTTCATAAATATATGGTATTTCAAATAATTTTTTTGAAAAAGATTTTATTTTATTCTCTTCAATATTAATGTATTTTATAATTTCATTAAAACCAATCTTTTCAGTTAAAATCTGTCTTAAAAATTGAATTTTTCTATATCTATTAAGATCAACATATGGGTAACTTTCCATTTCAGTTCCCTTAACCGGTGTAAATGCAAATAAAGCAATATTTATTTTATAATTTTCAAATATTTTAAATAAGTTAATAATATCAACATCTGTTTCACCCAGTCCAATAATTAGATGAACAGTTATTTTAAATGGATATTTTTTACAAGCTTCTAAAATTAAATTTAAAGTTTTTTCATATGTTATGCTTTTTCTTTTTATTTTATTGTAAATTTCTTCTGAAGCTGCATCAATGGCAATTCCAATATTTGAAATACCATTTTGAAATAAAATATCTATCTGATCCAAATTGCCAACATCAATAGAAGCACCTACTGGAATATTTACATGCGATTTAAATTTTTTAATAAAATCAATAAAATTTTCAAAATAATTATAAGTTCCAACAACCTGAAAGCAGGCTTTTTTTATAAAATTATTTTTTTGTATGGATTCGATGACTATATCAGCAGGAAAAGAAGGCCAGCTAACTCTTGAAAGCATTTTTGCTTCAGATTTTGAATTTCTGCTCTGAGAACAAAAAGCACAGTCATTTAAGCATCTGGTTCCAAACATTAAATAAGCTTGTTCGGATATAGCATCTGTATTAATATTCTTTAGTCCTAAAATAGATGCTGTCAATGAAGAAACACCTATTTCATCGCCTTTGTTTTTATTCATCTGCTTTTAGATAACATAATAAAGATAGTTGTCAAAGATTATAATAAGGTTAATATATTTATATATAAAAGTTTTGAATCAGGAAAAAATTATGCTATTATTTATTTAATAAAAATATTGGGAGTAAATGATGATAAACCTGAATGAAAAATTTCTTTCAAATCTATTTAAAGAAAAAGAATTATTAGAGATTTTAGAATTAGCCAGACAAAAGTTTGAAATTTTACTTCAGAAAAAAGGAGCTGGAAGTGAAATGACTGGTTGGCTCGATTATTCTACATATTTTTCAGATGAAATTCTCGATAAAATTAACAAAAGCGCAAAAAGACTTTCGACAACCTCAGATGTCATCATTTCAATTGGTATTGGCGGCTCCTATCTCGGAATAAAAGCATTATTAGATCCTTTTCCTGGAAATGGAAAGATAATCTTTGCCGGAAATAACCTTTCAACAATTTACATTAACCAGCTATTGGATTTTATAAAAGATAAATCATTCTCGCTCATTGTAATATCAAAATCCGGGACAACAACCGAACCATCTATATTATTTAGAATTTTGCTGGATAAACTGATCGATAAGTTTGGTGAAGATTCGATAAAAGAAAGAGTTGTTTTAATTACCGATAAAGAAAAAGGTGCCCTGCAATATTTCAAAAAAAAATACAATTGTGACAGTTTTATAATACCAGATGAAATTGGAGGAAGATTTTCAATATTTACACCGGTTGGTTTATACCCTCTTGCCGCTGCCGGACATGATATATATAAGCTAAGCCAAAGATTAATAGAATATGAAAGTAAACTTAAAAATCCAGATTATAATAATCCAGCATTAAGGTATGCTGCAATAAGAAATTATTTATATGAAAAGCATAAAATTCCAATTGAAGTTTTAATTTCATATGAAGAAAAATTAAGATATGTTACAGAATGGTGGAAACAACTTTTTGGAGAATCAGAAGGAAAAGATAATAAAGGTCTTTTCCCTGCAAGTGCTATTTTTACAACTGATTTACATTCTTTTGGTCAATATTTACAGCAAGGACCAAGAAACTTTTTTGAAACAATTTTAAATTTTGAAAATGAGCCTGAATCACCTTATATTCCTTATTTTGAAAATAATTTTGATGGGTTTAATATTATTGCAAATAAAAAATTAAATGAAATTAACAAAGTAGCTTTTAAGGCAACTTCAATTGCCCACTTTGACGGTAGCTCCCCTATAATTATAATAAATATAAGTGATCTTGACTTATATAATATATCTGAACTTTTCCTTTTCTTTTTCTATTCATGTGGTATTTCAGGTTACTTACTAGATTTAAATCCATTTGATCAACCTGGCGTAGAACAATATAAAAAAAATATGTTATTATTACTTGGTAAAAATACTGATATTTCTGAAAAAAATAGACTTGAAAAAAAAATAGAAGAATTATTTTAATCTACTTATTATATCCTTATTTATTATATCCATATTAAGTTTACATTAAAAAAGAAACTTAAAGTTAGAATAGCAAAATAATAAATTAAAATAAATTTATAATGCAAAGGAGAATATATAATGTGTGGTGTTGTTTCAATTATCTATGAAAAAGAGAATAAAAAAATTGGAATCGAAGCAGTAAATCTATTGAAAAGATT
>JBKBTB010000150.1:0-4563 GCA_046291015.1 Exilispira sp.
ATTATGAATAAAATAAAAAAAATAATTAAAAGCATTATTAAAAAACCTATTCTGGAAATTTTATAGAAAATAAATAAAATAAAAGTAGCAAGGAAAAAAAATGTTAGAAAAGAGAAAAATATTGCAAATTTGTATGATAAGGTGCTTTTATAAACAAAAATTTTAATAAGATTAAATACAAGATAACCTACAATAAGACTGATAACTGGAGTAATAGTCCATAAAATAGTCGTAATAACTAAATTTTCCCAGTATATTTTAACATTATAAAAATATCCAATTCCAACAAGTCCACCAATTATAGTATGACTTAAAGATACTACAAAAGGTAAAAAAGAGGAAATTAAATATATAAAAACTGTTATAGATAATATTATTATAACTGAAATAAACAATTGATTATGACTTAAACTTAAAATATCAATAAAATGATATTGAATCTTTTTCAATACTAAATGTCCTAAAAAAACAGAACCTATTATTTCACCGATATAAGGAAAAAGAAGAAATAATTTATTTGATTTAATTTTATTATAAATATTTTCATTACAAAACAAAGGAAGTAAAAGGTAAGATCCATCATATAAACCATTGAAAAAGCATATTAATATTGTTAAAAGCAAAGGTATTATAAAAAATAATATTCTCATAATAGCCAATCTTAAAAACAAATTTTAAAAAAATATAATAAAAGCAATATTTAATTATATTGAACATATTTAATAATGAATAAAATCTAAAATCTTATCGGTCAATCTTGAAATAGAATTTGGAATTTTTGATAATGTAATAACAAGATTATTAAAATGAATAATATCTATAGGATTGAATTCATTTTTTTTCGAGAAAGCCATTTTACCCAGATCAATTGATATGGTATCAATTCTATGCTCAATTGTTTCAAGTTCTTCCATGATTTTATTTTCTAAATCAATAACTGGTTTTGCAAATCCATATGAAAAACCAGAAATAAAATTATCTATAAGATCTTTATAATTTTTAATCGATGATATCACTTCATCGGCTAAATTAATTAATATTTTCAAAACCTGTTCATCGACCTTAAAAGATATCTTATTTAAAAAAAGCATTTTCCCAAAATCTTCAAAACTATCCATAATATTATCCTGAATATGAATGAATTCCAGAATATCTTCTCTTGCAAAGGATATTCTGTAAGATTTTCTTATTAATTGACGGAGCTCATTTTTTAAGCTGTCTGCTTTTCTTTCAAAATATGAGATCTGATCAACATATCTTGTTATTTCATTATCCGAAAAATAATCCTTGATAAGATCATTCAAAATTAAACAAACCTGGAAAATACAATTAAGATGATCAGAAATCAATATTAAGGGTGTTTTAGAAGGGAATAACCTTTGAAAAATAAACTTAAATTTTTTCATCTAAAATTTCCAATCCTTATAATTATACTTAATAATTATTATTATAATCATAATTATAGTTATCCTTATAATTTTTAATTATCCGGATAATTTTTATTTACTGCGCCTTTATTAATATTCTGAATATTTATATAGTCTAATTCTATAATTTTATCAAATATATAATTTACCTGACTAATTTAATAATTAAAAAATATTAAATATTTTTAACAAGGCTAAAACACAGCTAAATAAATCTGCGCTGCCTCCAGCGGAAATATCGTTTTCGATACAGTACTCATTTATTTTTTTTATTTCATTAAAAAAAGAATTATTATCTCTCTTTTTAATTGCATTTATGCAAAGCTTTTGAAATTCAAGTAAGACAATATCCCCCTTTTTCCCCAGAATATTGGTATCTTTCAAGTTTGAGCTTATAAAAAGAAATAATTTAATCAATATAATTTTCTTTTCGATAAAATTTTCAGGATGATAGGTAAAACTTTTTATATTATTCTTATTTTTCAAACTTAAAAAATAATTAATCGACTTAAAAATTAGTGGATATCCATTTTTAGCCTCATCAATTATACCTCTATAATTATACTTTTCAAAGGTTTTTGCCCCATAGGTTGTCTTTGGAAGATTATTTATATTTATCTTATAATTTGCAAATATTTCACCTACATTTTGGACAATATATGAATAAATTTTTATAAAAGAATATCTTTGCAAATTAAATGAATTTTCTTTTGCCTTCTGTATCTTATATTCATATATTTCTAAAAATATATACATCGATATAAACAAAATTGTATATGTAAAAATAATCCCTTTATATGTATTAATGCCTTTAGTCTTTGAAAGCATTTGTTTTTCTACCAGAAGTCCAAAATGTAAAAACTTTTCTATCTCATTTTTAAGATTTTCAAAAAAATAATTCAATAAAAATTCCTGACCGAGCTTTTTATTTGAAAGAACAATATTATTCTCATTTTGAAAATAAAAAGTTTCGTCGCATATATTCATAAGACCATAAAGATATTTTCTTATGATGGGTATTGTTTCAAACATTATAAAAAAATCCATATCTTTATGTCTATTTTGATTTATTGGTGTAACAAGACCGGGCTTTGGATCTAACGATAATTCCAGATAAAGTGCATCTATAAAAAAGTGAATTGTCTCGATAATATTCTCATTTGAAGATAGTTTAACAAATTTTATACTTCTCAAGATTTTTTCCTGCCATTTAATATTTTAATTATTTTTATTTCGTAAAATAAGCAATTTTGTAATACCATATCTTCTTTGATCTATTAGTTGAAATAAAGAGGTTTCTACATCTATTTTCTTAAATATTTGTAAAAATAATATACCATCATCTTTAAGTCTTTTATATTTATAAATATAATTTAATATCTGGCTTTCAAAGTTTAAAAAATAAGGTGGCGATGCGAATATAAAGTCATATACAAAATTCCATCTTCTTAGAAAACTTCTAAAATCCATTGAAAAAACATTTGCTTTAAGCTCAAGTTCTTTTAGGTTTGTTTTTATAGTTTTACAGGAATCATTATCAATATCCACAAAGTCAACAAGACTGGCTCCTCTTGAATAAGCTTCTATTCCATAATTTCCACTACCAGCAAAAAGATCCAGAACATTAGCACCAAAGATTCTATTATCAATAATATCAAATACGGCTTCTTTTACCATACTAATAGTTGGTCTTAAATTTGTTGGTGGAACTAAAATCTTTCTTCCTTTGAATTTTCCTCCAATAATTTTTATACCATCTTTCATCTTTAATCCTGAATTATTATATTAAATTATATCAAAGAGTTTCTAAAATTTGTTCCTTATATAAACTAAAAATATCTGTTAATAATAAAAAATCATCTTCCGGTTTTGCCATAAAATGCATACCTATACCAACCCCATTTTTAGAATTAAACCCAACAGGAATGGAAATAGCTGGCGCACCTATTATATTGGCTGTTACAGTAAAAATATCCGCTGTATACTCATCTACTGGACTGATTTTTTCTCCAATTTTTTTCAAATAAGATGGTGTTGTTGGAGTAAATAAAAGATCAATTTCACTAAACAAATTATTAAATTTTGATATTAAATATTCTCTTATCTTTTGAGCCTTTGAATAATATTTATCCTGATACCCAGATGATAATACAAAATTTCCAATTGTTATTCTTCTTAAAACCTCCTTGCCAAAATTTTCATATCTAAGACTGGAAACAGAATTAAATAAATCTTTTTTATCAAGTTCATTTTTATCGGCAACTTTTTTACCATATCTTATGCCATCATATCTTGAAAGATTGGAAGCTGCTTCGGCTGGGGCTATTATATAATAAGTTGAAAGAGGTAAATCAATCGGAACAGGAAAATCGAGTTCGATTATTTCATGACCTTCTTTTTTTAATCTTTCAATTTCCTCAAAATATAGTTTTTTAGTATCTTCACATGATATAAAATTATCTATCTTTTTAATTATGCCTATTTTTACTGGATTAAATTTTTCATTTTCAATTTTCTGTCTGATTAATTTCTTTTTTTCAAGAAAACTGTTATTACCAATAAATATATTTTTAATCTCATTAAAATAATCTGTTCTTTTTATTTCAATTGAAGTCATATCTTTATTAGACCTTTGGGCAATAATATCGAAGACTAACAGTAAATCGAAAAAATTAGAAGCGATGATGCCTATAACATCTAAAGAAGATGCAAAAGCAACAAGCCCCCATCTCGATACAGCACCCCAGCTTGGCTTAAATCCATATATCCCACAAAGGCTTGCTGGCTGTCTCACAGAACCTCCAGTATCAGAACCTAAAGCTACGGGAACCATATAACTTGATACAGATGCAGCACTACCCCCGGAAGATCCACCTGGTATATACTCAATATTCAATGGATTTTTAGTTGGACCAAAAGCAGAATTTTCTGTTGAACTCCCCATTGCAAACTCATCCATGTTTGTTTTACCGACTATTTTTGAACCATTTTCTTTCAATAGTTTTATGACATCTGCATCATATGATGGTTTATATCCATGCAAAATCTTAGAGCAACAGCTGTTTTGCATCCCTTTTACCGCAATATTATCTTTGATCATTACAGGCATGCCTCGAAGTAAACCTGATAAATTTAT
>JBKBTB010000151.1:0-4554 GCA_046291015.1 Exilispira sp.
ATTACCTTTTTTATTTTAGTTTTTCTGCAAAAGCATATCACGAAAAAAGAACATTTATGGTAAATAAAAAAGGTCAACAGGTATTTTCCCCTCTTTTAACAATAGTTGATAACCCAAGACAACAAACAGGTCCATCTATATATTATGATTACGAAGGTAGTCCTACTACCTCTACAGTTTTAGTAGATAAAGGTTTTTGCAATAATCTTTTATCAAATAAATATTATTCAAAAATTCTCGATATACCAAATACGGGGAATTGCCTATCTCCTACAACACTGGATTGTTACCCATTAAAACCGGAAGTTTTGCCAGGTAATAAGTCAATTAGCAGGATTATTGAAGAATCAGATAAAGCATTATTTATTAATAGGCTTCACTATTTAAATATAATTGATCCTCTTACATTAATGGTCACCGGTATGACAAGGGATGGAGTTTATACCATAGAAAAAGGTAAAATTACAAATTCTACTAACAATTTGAGATTTACAGAATCAATTTTAACTGCTCTTTCAAATATTGAAGTACTTTCTTCAGAGGTCGAAGAATGCGAATATTTCTTTGGACTTATGAAAGTTCCAGCTGTTAAAATAAAGGATTTTAATTTTTCTTCTTCTACAGAATTTTAATGTTTTTAATTATTGGAGGTAAAAATGTTTGATTTATGTTATAAAGTTTTAAATTATGCAAAGCTACTTGGTGCTTCCTATGCAGATATTAGAGTTATTATAAGAGATTCTGAATTTTTATATACAAAAAATGGTAAACTCGAAGGATATAACTTCAATAAAGAAGAAGGATATGGTGTAAGAGTTATTGTAGATAATGGCTGGGGCTTTGCATCCATTTCTAATCTTAAAAATGAAAATATCGAAAAAGTTGTACAAAAAGCAATATCTATTGCCAAAGCATCCAGTAAAGTCAGAAGAGAACCAATAATTTTAACAAAAGAACCAGCTTATGAAGATATCTGGACATCCATATATTTAATCGACCCTTTTACCATTTCATTTGAAAAAAAATTAAATACTCTTTTAGAAATAGATGAAATACTTAGAAAAGAACCATTGATCAAAATTGCTGAATGCGAAATGAGATTTAGAAAGGAACATAAATATTTTGCCAATACTGAAGGTTCTAAAATTCTTCAGACAACTATTGTATCTGGTGCTGGTTATGAAGCTACTGCTATAGATGAAAATGATGTTCAAAAAAGAACATTCCCAATGGCTTTTGGAGGTCAATACATGCAGATGGGATGGGAATTGATAGAAGGTCTTGAATTAAAGAAAAATGCACCAAGAATTGCTTCTGAAGCAGCAGCACTTCTTAAGGCTAAAGAAATTGAACCTGCTAAAAGAGATCTTATAATAGGTAGTGAACAACTTGCTTTACAGATTCATGAATCATGTGGACATCCATCTGAGCTCGATAGAGTTCTTGGTTATGAAGAAAATTATGCCGGCAGTTCTTTTATCACAGTTGATAAATATAAAAATATGCATTACGGTTCTTCCATTGTTAACCTTGTTGCCGATTCCACTCTTCCAAATGGTCTTGGCACTTTTGGTTATGATGATGATGGAGTTAAAGCTCAAAGATATTATATAGTCAAAAATGGACTTTACCAGAATTATTTTACAAACAGAGAATTTGCCCATATTATCGGGGATGAGGCAAGTCATGGATGTAATAGAGCAGATCATTTTAGTTCTATTCCAATTATCAGAATGATAAATCTTTCACTACTGCCAGGTGATCATGAGCTCGATGATATAATATCCGCTACAGAAGATGGTTTATTTGTTGATGGTGTTAAAACATGGAGTATTGACCAGATGAGATTAAATTTCCAGTTTACCTGCGAAATAGGTTACAGGATTAAAAATGGTAAACTCGCAGAAATTGTAAAAAATCCAACATATCAGGGTATTACCCCACAATTCTGGCAAAGCTGCGATATGATAGCAAATGAAAAATACTGGAAGCCTTGTGGTGTTATAAATTGTGGTAAAGGTCAACCGGGACAGGTTATGATGATGACCCATGGTGCAGCTCCAGCCAGATTTAAAAATGTTATGACCGGTATTGTTAGAAATTAATTAACCTTTAATAATTATTATGATTTTATTTATTATTTAATGTGATAGGTTACTTAAAACCACCGATAATTTTACTTTATCCCCATGAAAAAATTTTTATCAATTCTGCTTATTGTACTTTTTGTAAAGTTTTTCAAAAAAATAATCTATTATTTAATAGATTATTTTTAAGTTATGATTCACTATTTTTTTATATCTTATTTTTATCTTCCATTCCTTCTTATAGATTTTCTTTAAATACATTTTTTTGTAAATATACCTTGACAAATAGATTTTCAATAGAAGATAATGGTCTTTCATCATACTTCGCTGAATATTCCTCATTTTTAAATCTTTTAAAGCTTTATGATGATATTATTGACGAAAAACCTATAAAATCGAAAATTTCAAAGTTTTTATTCAATTATCTTGCAAAAACAATTAAATATATACCCGATGCAGTCGATCAAATAGAGAATATGTCTATCCATGAAAATGAAATTGAACAATTAATTTTTTTGATAGAGAAAATTTTACCTTTAGATTATATTAACAATTCTTTTAAAAATAGCATATCAATTATAATATCAAATCTAATTAAACTTTTATTTTATATAGATGCAATTGATGATTTTGAAGAAGATGTAAAAATGAAAAAAGATAATATATTGTTAAGAAAAGTTTTTTTAAATGGTAGTAAAAATATTAAATTAAAAGATCAAAGAGAATTACTTGAAATTATTAGAAAAGAATGTCTATTTTCAATAAATTTTTCAATAAATGAGATTGATAAATTACCAAATAAAGATTTTGCTCGTATAGTCATGGTATATTTCACAGATTTGATACCATCATTGCTTGATAAAGGATTGATTAAAAATAATTGCAATCCTATTTTTTATAAGAAAATTTAATTTCGAAATATCCTTTTTTTCTATCTATAAAACCATCATATAATTTTAATTCAGTCTGTTCAACAATATCCTTAGAAATACTTAAAAATATATCACTTATTTTCTGTTTTTGATAATCTTCTGTTAAGAAAGTATATATGATTTTTATGTTTTTCATGTTATTTTCTTCGTTTTGAAGGCTAATTTCAATATTAACTGGAACAGGATAAAAACTTCTCAAATAGAATAATATTATAAATATCAATCTTCTGATATTTTCAAAATCAGCAATAATCTCTTCATTCTCCACTTCATTTATAATATTGAGACTAACATCTTTATTTTTATAAATCCCCTTAAAATAATAGTTTATAAGTGAAAATAGCAATTTTACACTAAAAGAAATTTTGTTAGAATCATATTTTTTCATTCCCAATCTGGATAAGAAGATTATATCATCAATAAATGCCATCATTATTTGACCGGATTCATTTATGATTTTACCATCATTTTTTATTTCATCTATGTTATCCCCTTCTATACCGTCTTTTATAATCTGGGAGAATCCTAAAATTGAATTCAATGGACTGCGAAGCTCATGGGCGAAATCAGATATAAAAAAAGCTAATGTCTGTCGTAAAAGTATTATTTTATCATCCTTCTCATCTTCAATAGTTATATTTAATGGAACAAGAATAAGTATAATTTTACCAGAAATCATTTTACCAAAGACCTTTTTGGCAAAATTTATATTTGGTCTTAATTCAAGTTCAACAATTCTATCTTCGTTTATATTATTCAGACTTTCATTGGAAATAATCATATTTACAGATATTTTTTCAATAAAAATTGAATTATTATCTTGTAATTGAATATTCTGTTTTTTTATTTCTCTTTCAATTTGAGCATACCCAAAATTATTGGCATCTTCAAATGTTCCTCTTTCATTAAATATAAGTATCCCCACGGGTATTAAATCAAGAAGCTTTTTCTGAAATAAAATTAAAAAATTGTAAAACTCTCTTCTTTCTTTTAATATATTTTTAAGATTAGTTAATCCATATCTTATATTATCTATTTCAGAAATTTCACAAATATCACCAGTAATATCATATTTCCCTTCTAGAAGATATTTTATGAAAACATATTGTCTGGTTAAATTTTTTACTCCTATCTTTTCTATTTTTAAGATTAATATATAAAATAAAGTTACAAAAATAAAATAAATTGTTATGGCATAGAAAAAAGTAATAAAAGCAGTCTTATAATAAATCATTTTTGGGACAATTATAATACATTTTCTTGAAAGATAACTTTCTTCAAAAAATATTATATATTTATTAAAACGGAAACAACCATTTGATTTTTCAATGAAAATATTATCGAAATCTTCCAGGGAAATTGGCGATGGTAATGTATAAAATATTTCATAATTTGCTATAGGATCTCTAAAAATAATATATGAATTTTTATTAATAATTTTATTAAGTTGAATAACCTCATAAAGTTTGGAATTATCGGTTAAATTTGCCAGTAACTTTGTTTGATTAATAAGAAACAAATTTAATCTATTATTT
>JBKBTB010000152.1:0-4550 GCA_046291015.1 Exilispira sp.
AATATTAAATAAAATTTTATAATTAATAATTTGATCTTATAAAGAATTTTTATCAACTATTTTATCTTATTTATCTTTTCTTATTTATCCCGGGTTTTAGTAACTCTGATTGGTTCTAAAGGAAAAACTACATTAAATGGTTTTTTTAAGTTCTGAAATTGCAGAAAAAGTATTGGAAATTGGAATATATAGTGATTGAAAATTAAAATAATATTTGTTATTATTAAAATAATTAAAGTTAATTATTTTAAAAGTAGAAAAAACAAAATTAATTGATTTTTAAAAAAAAAATTGCATCTTATTAACTGAAAAAAATGTTGTGAAAATAATATTAATTTTTTTTTATACCTTATAAAATTGGAGGAAAATAATGGCAAAAAAAATGAAATCGATGGATGGAAATAATGCCGCTGCTTATGTTTCATATGCTTTTACAGAAGTTGCAGCAATTTATCCCATAACACCATCATCAACAATGGCTGAATATGTTGATGAATGGGCTTCAAAAGGCGAAAAAAATGTATTTGGTCAGACTGTAAAAGTTGTTGAAATGCAATCTGAAGCTGGTGCGGCAGGTGCTGTGCATGGTTCACTTCAAGGTGGTGCTTTAACATCAACATATACAGCCTCTCAAGGTTTACTTTTAATGATACCAAATATGTACAAGATTTCTGGCGAGCTTTTACCAGGTGTTTTCCATGTTTCAGCAAGAACTGTTGCAACACATGCTCTTTCTATTTTTGGAGATCATTCTGATGTTATGGCTTGTCGCCAAACGGGTTTTGCTCTTTTAGCAACCGGTTCAGTACAGGAGATTTTAGATATAGCTCCAGTGGCACATTTGGCTTCACTTAAAAGTAGAGTCCCATTTTTGCACTTTTTCGATGGTTTTAGAACATCACATGAGATACAAAAGGTTGAAGTCTGGGATTATAGAGATATGCTACCATTGATTGATATGGATGCATTAAAGAAATTCAGAGAAAGAGCATTATCCCCTGATTCTCCACTTACAAGAGGAACAGCTCAAAATCCAGATATCTTCTTTCAGGCAAGAGAAGCTTGCAACCCTTATTATGAAAAGGTAGCAGATATAGTTGAAGAACAGATGTTAAAACTTTCAAAAATAACTGGAAGAATTTACCATCCATTTACATATTATGGTGATCCTGAAGCAGAATATATAATTGTTGCAATGGGTTCTGTTACCGATCTTCTAAAACCAACCATTGATTACCTTAACAAAAAAGGTAGAAAGGTTGGTGCTATAACTGTCCATCTTTATAGACCTTTCTCGGAAAAATACTTTTTCAAAGTATTTCCAAAAACAGTTAAAAAAATTGCAGTTCTTGATAGAACAAAAGAGCCGGGTGCTGCTGGTGAGCCACTTTACCTTGATGTTAAAAATCTTTTCTATGGTAAAAAGGATGCTCCAATTATAGTTGGTGGTCGTTATGGACTTTCTTCAAAAGATACTAAACCAGAAGATCTTATTGCTGTATATGATAATTTGGCTAGAAATGAGCCAAAAGATCATTTTACAATTAGTATAATAGATGATGTTACATTTACTTCCCTTCCACCAGCAGAGCAAGTAGATGTTACTCCAGAAGGAACCTTTGAAGCACTTTTCTATGGAATTGGTTCAGATGGTACTGTTGGTGCTAATAAAAATTCCATTAAAATTATTGGTGATACAACAGATTTATATGCTCAGGCATATTTTGCTTATGATTCCAAGAAATCTGGCGGTGTTACAATTTCTCACTTAAGATTTGGTAAGCAGCCAATTCATCTTCCATGCTATGTTTCACATGCTGATTTTATTGCCTGCCATGTTCCAGCATATCTTGATAAATATGATTTATTAAAACCTATTAAAAAAGGTGGAACATTCTTGTTGAACTCAATCTGGGATGAAAATGAAGTTGTAAAACATCTTCCAAATTCTTTGAAAAAGAAAATGGCGCAGCAAAATGTTAAATTTTATATAATTAATGC
This sequence comes from Exilispira sp., assembly GCA_046291015.1. Taxonomy (GTDB): domain Bacteria; phylum Spirochaetota; class JAAYUW01; order JAAYUW01; family JAAYUW01; genus Exilispira. Next base: position 2,002 of record JBKBTB010000152.1, read on the forward strand.
TACTGAAATTGCCGAACAGGTTGGGCTTCCCGGAAGAACCAATTCAATAATGCAATCTGCCTTCTTTAAGGTTTCAAATGTTATTCCTTATGAACTTGCAGTTAGAGAAATGAAAAAAGCAATTGAAAAGACTTATGGGAAAAAGGGTGAAGATGTAGTTAAGAAAAACTTTGATGCTATTGACAAAGGTGCTCAGGTTATAGAGGTAAAGGTAGATCCTGAATGGGCAAATTTAACAGATGAGAAGAAGGACTATGGTGATATACCTGAATTTATTGAAAATATTGTCATTCCAATCAATTCATTAAAAGGCGATGATTTACCAGTATCTGCCTTTTTAGATAGAGAAGATGGAACATTCCCTGCTGGAACAACCCAGTATGAAAAAAGAGGAATTGCAGTAAATGTTCCCGAGTGGAATCCTGAAAATTGTATCCAGTGTAATCAGTGTGCTTTTGTATGTCCTCATGCTGTTATTAGACCATTTTTACTTGATGAAAATGAGGCTAAAAATGTTCCAGAAGGCACAAAACTTATTAAAGCAATTGGTAAGGGACTTGAAAATTATCAATATAAAATTCAGGTATCAGTTTTAGATTGTACTGGTTGTGGAAACTGCGCAGATATTTGCCCTGGTAAAAAAGGTGCAAAAGCACTTGAAATGAAACCACTTGAATCCCAGCTTGAAGAAGTAAAAAGATGGCAGTATTTCGATAAGAATGTTTCTTATAAATCAGTTGAGCCTGTTAACAATATTAAAAATAGTCAGTTCAGGCAACCATTATTTGAATTTTCCGGTGCTTGTGGTGGTTGTGGTGAAACCCCATATATTAAAGTTATTTCCCAGCTTTTTGGTGAAAGAATGGTTGTTGCCAATGCAACAGGCTGTTCATCTATCTATGGTGGTTCTGCTCCTGCAACTCCATATAGAGCAAATAAAGAGGGAAAAGGTATTGCCTGGGCAAATAGTCTTTTTGAAGATAATGCTGAATATGGTTTTGGTATTTATCTTGCAAATAAAAAGTTAAAAGAAAAAGCAATTTCAGAATTTGAGCTTGCAATTTCAAAAGGTGAAGTTTCAGATAAGGTTAAAAATCTTTTTAATTCTTATAAAAGCGAAACTGATTATAATAAGCAGATGAAAATAGTAGATGATCTTAAAACTGCTCTTAACTTTGAAAATAATGCAACAGCAAAAGATCTTTTAACTTTAACAAAATATCTTATCAAAAAATCTATTTGGATTATTGGTGGTGATGGTTGGGCATATGATATTGGTTTTGGTGGACTTGACCATGTATTGGCTCAGGGAGAAGATGTAAACCTGCTTGTTCTTGATACAGAAGTTTACTCAAATACTGGTGGACAATCTTCAAAAGCAACACCAATTTCTGCCGTTGCAAGATTTGCCGCAGCAGGTAAGAGGGTTAGAAAAAAAGATCTTGGATTGATTGCTATAAGTTATGGTTATGTTTATGTTGCACAGGTTGCAATGGGAGCAGACAAAAACCAGTTTTTAAAGGCTATAACAGAGGCAGAAAGTTATGATGGACCTTCACTTATAATAGCATATGCACCATGTATTAACCATGGACTTAGAGCTGGTATGGGCAAAAGCCAGGAAGAGGAAGAAAGAGCCGTTAAAGCTGGTTACTGGCATCTTTACAGGTATGATCCGAGACTCGAAGCTCAAGGTAAAAATCCATTTCAGCTCGATTCGAAAGATCCAACTGAAAGTTTTAGAGACTTTATAATGGGAGAAGTAAGATTTTCTTCTTTAGCTAAGACTTTTCCTGATGTAGCAGAAGATCTTTTCAAGGCTTGTGAAGAAGATGCAAAAAAACGCCTTGCAACATATAAAAGACTTGCTGCAATGGATTTTAGTAAATAAATATATTTAGTGCTCTATAAAAGGCTGCCTGATTTTTCAGGTAGCCTTTTTTTATATAAAAAATTTATTAAATTATATTTATCTTTAATATTTATATTTTTTTCTTTCAAATTTATTAAGAAAGTTATTAAAAACAGAAAACTGAATAAGTAATAGATAATAATGGATTTATAATAAATTCAATAAATAGTAATTAATAGAAAAATAAAAATAATTAAATATATGTTATTATATAAATTAGTAAAAAATAACTTTCATAATTTTTATAATAATATATAAATAAACAAATTAATATAAATAAAATCATGTTTATTGTTTATTGTCAAAAGACTCGAAATTACATATAAGAACAAGATGTATAATATCACAATTTTGCATCACCTATAAAAAATATCTTATTTATATTTTTGACTATTGGTAGCTACCTCATTTAAAGGTAGCAAATTGTAAATAAAAAATTATAAATAAAAATAAATAAAATATAAAAATAAAATATAAAAAGATAAAATTAGATAAAATATATTAAGATAAAGTATATTAAAAAATATATTAAACAAAAAAGAAAATAATAATGAAAAAAATAATAATGGTAATATCTATATTTTTATTTTTTATTTCTTTATTTTTTTCCTGTGAAAATATAGTTAACAATACGAAG
>JBKBTB010000153.1:0-4543 GCA_046291015.1 Exilispira sp.
TATCAGATAACCCAATATGAAACACCAATTGGTAAAGATGGATATCTTACTATTTTTGATGAAAAAGGAAAACCTAAAAAAATCGGTATAGAAAGGGTTCATATGGAAGAAGATACCGGCGAAATGCTTCATGATTTTATTAATAAAGTTACATATATTGATTATAATAGATCCGGAATTCCATTAATAGAAATCGTATCAAAGCCAGAAATTTCAAATGCTGAAGAAGCATTAAATTACTTAAAAATGCTTAAAAGAACACTGGAATTTTTAAATATTTCCGATTGCTCTTTAGAATCTGGTTCTATGAGATGTGATATAAATATATCTGTAAATAGAGCCGACTCTAAACCTTCACATAAAGTTGAAATAAAAAATTTAAACTCATTTAATGCAATTAAAAAATCAATTGAATATGAAATTGAAAGACAGACAAAAATATTGAATAATAATGATTTTATCATTACCGAAACAAGACTTTTTAATACAGAAACGAATAAAACCGAAACAATGAGAACAAAAGAACTTGCAGCTGATTATAGATATTTCAGAGAACCAGATATACCTGATATAATAATTTCAGAAGAGGATTTAAATAATATAAAAGAAAGTATCACAGAAAGACCAGAAGAAAAATTAATAAGATTTATGAAGGAATATAATCTTAACTATTATATTTCTGATTTATTGACTTCGGATAAGAATGTAGCAGATTATTTTGAAAAAACAGTAAAAATATCTTCCCACCCACTTAAAACTGCAAATATAATAATTACTGAAATTTTTGGATATCTTAATCAAAAGCAAATGCAAATTAATGAAATTTCACTTCAACCAGAAGATTTAGGAAAATTAATTAAATTAATTAGTGAAAATAAAATATCTGAAAAAGCTTTTAAGGAAAATATTGACAGGATTATTGAATCTAAAATTAGTATTGATGATTTCGTTGAAGAGTCAAGAATTATTTCAGATGATAATTTGATAATTAAAGCTATTGAAAAAGTACTGGAAGAACAAAAGAATGATGCATTAAAAAAATATCTTGGGGGGAAAGAGTCTGTTTTTATGTTTTTAGTTGGGCAGGTTATGAGAGAATTAAAAGGAAGTGGTCAAATAGATAAGGTCAAAATATTATTAAAAGAAAAAATTGATGAAATTAAAAAATTTTAATAAATAAATTGCATTAATAATATTAGTAACTTGATATAGTTATTTTTTATTATCAGTGGAAAAGTTATATCTTTAATAAGATAAAAATCTAATAATAGAAAAATATAATTAAAAAATTAAATAAGGAAAATAATATGAAAAGATTAAATAGTGATAAAATTTATAAATATATTCCAAAAGGTAACTCTGAAGAAGATACTCAAATAAATTCATTAAATAAATATACTGCACATAATCCAAATGTTAATAGAAGACACCCAAAAAATAGATTTCCTAATCATGATAAAAATAGAATTAGAAAAGATATTCATTTACATAATCATTATAATACGAAAGAAGTATATAATAAGTGTTCAAAATGCAACAAACAGATAATAGATGCTCTTAGTTCTTTTTATAATGAAGAAAAAAATGAATATTATTGCTTTGATTGTGCTTTAATTGAAGCTAAAAAATTATTAAGTCCCGATCCAAAAAATAAAGTTATATACTTAGGTGCTGGAACTTTTGGTGAAGTTAAAGAAATAAAAAGTGAAAAAAAATTTATGATAATAAAAAGAATTAAATTTTCAAAACCTAAATATGAAAAATTTTCTATAAACTATCTACCTTTTGATCAATACTAATAGTTACCAGTATTAAAGGAGCCAATAATTGTCGAATAATTTTATTGTTGAAAAAAAATCAAAAAAAAGTAGTGCAAGGGCTGGTAAATTAACTCTCAATCATGGAATAACTTTAACACCTGTTTTTATGCCTGTTGGGACAACAGGAACAATCAAAGCATGCACCTGGCAGCAAATTAAAGAAATAGGTTATAATTTAGTTCTTGGTAATACCTATCATCTTTATTTAAGACCTGGTAGTGAGATTATTGGTCATTTTAATGGTTTACATAAATTTATAAATTGGGACAGAAATATTTTAACAGATTCAGGTGGTTTTCAGGTTTTTTCTTTATCTGAATTTAGAAAGATTACAGATGATGGAGTTATATTTTCTTCGGTGATCGATGGATCAAAGCATTTTTTTTCTCCAGAAACTGTTGTCGATTTTCAGTTGCTTTTAGGTTCAGATATATTAATGCCTCTTGATGAATGTACACCAATACCGATAGAATATTCTATAGCTCAAAAAGCCATGTATCGTACAATTCAATGGTTAAAAAGAGCAAAAAAAAGATGGGAAGAAATTATAAGTAAAGATAATAAATTAAATAATAATATTTTATTTGGAATTGTTCAAGGAAATAAATTTGAAGATTTAAGAAAAATATCTGCAAATGAAACTATTAGTCTTGATCTACCCGGATATTCAATAGGAGGTTTATCTGTGGGAGAAGATAAAGAAACAATGCTTGAAATTATTGAGCTTGTTAATAAAATACTACCTGAGGATAAACCAAGATATCTAATGGGAGTAGGGAAACCTGAAGATTTACTTGAAGGTGTTGAAAGAGGTGTGGATATGTTTGATTGCATTTTCCCAACAAGAGCAGGTAGAAATGGTTCGTTTTTTACAAAATTTGGTATGAAAAGTATAAAAAATTTAAGTTATAAATTTTCAGAAGAACCTTTAGATTTGGATTGTGATTGCTATGCATGTAAAAATTTTTCAAAATCATATATCAGGCATCTTTTTAGAGCCAAAGAAATAACAGCAATGACATTGATTTCAATTCATAATTTAAGTTTCTTAAAAAAGCTTATGGATAATGTTAGAATTTCAATATTTAATGATAGTTTTGAAGAATTCAAAAATAATTTTTTAAGAACATATAAACAATCTAAAGAAGAGATATATTAAATTAGCTTGATATTTTATTAACTAAATTTTTATTATTGGTAAATTAAAAGAAATATCAATTTATTTATTATATTTTATATATTTATTATCTTTTATATTGAAAAAAATGGAGTTTGAATGGAAAGCGCAAATATTAAAATAATAGAAAAAGAGAATAAGAGAATAATACTTGTTGGGACAGCTCATGTTGCTAAAGAGAGTATTGAAGATGTTAAAAAAGCCATAGAATATTACAATCCAGACAAGATTGCTGTAGAATTATGCGAATCAAGATATTCCTCTTTACAGGATAAAAACAGGTGGGAAAATCTTGATATTATTAAAGTTATTAAAGAAGGTAAAGGATTTTTATTATTGGTAACAATGATATTATCTTCTTTTCAAAAAAGAATAGGGATTAATTTAGGCAGTGCTCCTGGTTCTGAAATGATTGAAGCAGTAAATATTGCCAAGGGGAAAAATATCGATCTTATTTTAGCCGATAGAGATGTAAATATAACATTAAAACGAGCATGGACATTATCCAGCTTTAAAGATAAGATTAAGATAATCGAACTTCTTGTTGAATCGATTTTTTCTAAAGAAAAACTAAGTGAATCTGAACTTCAAAATTTATTGCAAAAGAGCGATTTATTAAACAATATGTTGAATGAATTTGCAAATCAGCTTCCTAATGTCAAAAAGGTTTTTATAGATGAAAGAGATTTATATATTGCCAATAAAATATTAAATTCTGGTGGAAATGTTATAGTCGCAGTTGTTGGTAAAGGTCACCTTGAAGGAATAGCTAAATTAATAGAATCTAATTTTGATTATGATGATGCAATAGAAACTGTTTTGATAAAGAAAAATAAACCAAATTTAATAAGCTGGATAATTACTTTTTTAATAATTGGATTATTTGCAGCAGGTTTCTTTTTTAAAGGTCCTAAAATTGTTTTTTCAATGCTTAAATACTGGATTCTAATATCTGGTTTTAGTTGCTTTATTTCTTCAATACTTGTGCTTTCACATCCTTTGACAATTCTGGCAAGCTGGATAGTTGCTCCTATTACAACTTTGAATCCAACAATAGGAGCCGGTATCTTTTTAGCAATAATTGAAGCTAAATTTAAAAAACCAAGAGTAATAGACTTTGAAAATCTGATTGAAGATATTTCTACATTTAAAGGATATTTTAAAAACAGAATCTTGCATATACTTGTTGTCTTTTTCGCTACTTCTATAGGCGCATCAATTGGAACATTCATAGGAATACCATGGATAACTTCTCTTTTAAAATAAATGATTTGATTGAAGAATTATTTTTAAATATTAAAAGAAAAGATTATTTAAAATATCTTTTTTTTTCAACAGTAAATAGTATTACTCCAATCTGGGATAAATATAAGATTTTGCCAAATATAAAAGAGCATAGTGAAATTGTAGGTATTATTAGTCTTTATCTTTTGTATAACCTAAAAGATGACAGTAAATATTTTAAAATATTAAAAAGCTATTTAAAGAATAATTCATAAACAAAAATCTAGCAATTATTACTTATAATTGCACTACTTCATAATAT
>JBKBTB010000154.1:0-4488 GCA_046291015.1 Exilispira sp.
TATAAAAGTTATTTTATTTTTCATATTCTTCATAATTATATTTTATATCAATTGAAATACTTAAAAGATATCCATGATGCTGCAATAGAAAAAGCACTGGATACATTAATAGAATTCTTGACCCCATATTGTGGTATTTCTAAAATTAATTGTGCCTTATCCATTATTTCTTCACAAACACCAAATTCTTCATTTCCCACGACCAGGGCAATATTTTTTCCTATCTCTGTATTATATAAATTTTTAGATTTATTATTTTTTTCTAAAACCACTATTTTAAATCCTTCTTTATCAATATAATCAAATAGATTTAAGATATTATCCATTCTTATACTTTCAATTAATTTTTCGGCATTCATCGATGTTCTATAAATCTTTTTTTCCGGTAACTGACTTGATATACCAAATAAGATTACAGATTTAAAACCAAATGCTTCTGCACTTCTAATTATAGATCCAGCATTAAACGGCGATCTAATATTATCCAGTATAACTATAGAATTTTTCGTTGATTTATAATCATTGCCATATTTTGTATAATTAATATAATCTGTTTCATTGACAATTATTGAAAAGTTATAAATTATTTCTTCTTTCAATTTTAACATAAAATTTTTTAAACTTTTAAAATCAAATGGTTTATCGTATTTTACAAAACTACTTAAATCAATTAATTGATTGTCAAATTTACCTGAAATACAAAGATATTCAGCCAGCTTATTTAAATCCCTTAAAATATCATAATCTTTATTAATTTTTATGTTTAGTAAAATATTATCTATTAAAAATAGAATTTTTTTAGCTTGATTTCTTTTGCTAAGTTTGTTGAAATTTTCTCGATTTATCATTGTTACCTTTTTGTTCTATTATTCTTCTGGATAGAATACTGCAATTTAATTGAGGTAAAAATTTATTTAATAGTTTAACTAAATTTATTTGATTTTCTTTTAATTCTGTTTTTAGTATCAATGTAAAATTTATTTCACTTAATTTGTTAAAAATATTACCAGTTTTATTCTCTGCAAGATCAAGTTCTATTATTTCTATATTATTATCTCTTAATAAAGAAAGAAGATCCTTTTCTAATAAGTTTTCCAGTTGCTTTTTTTTATCAATTAAAACTTCTTCTTTATTTATTTTAAGATAAATTGGTATCTCAATTTTTTGAATAAATTCAGTTTTCATTCTCCAGGATTTTATGGATTCTATAGGTTCGATTTGAATAAAACGAAAACCTGCCGGTAAAAATTTATTATAAAGATCACAAAAAAGTTTTAAATCTTTAATTTCATTTTTACATGTAAATAATACAACATCATTGAATGATTCCATTCCGACGGGTGAAGCAAATGGAAAAAATATTTTTGGTGCTGGATTATATCCTTTAGAATATTCAAATTCTATTCCCCCAATTTTTAAAATCTTTATAAATGTCCTGTAAAAATCAAGATGCCCTACAAATCTATATAAGTTATATTTTGAAAAAAATAGTAGATAAGATTTGAAATTATCTGTTTTTATTACATTATAACCCTGAAGACTTATTGTATTTATTTTAGAAATTACATTATAAATTTGCTTTTCGCTGTATTTTGTTGATAAAATATTTTTAAAATTACTATCACAAATAAAACAATTATTGCAATTATAGTTGATACAATTTGGTGTCTTTTCAGCTTTTCTATATTTTTCCCTTTCTAATTTGATAAATTGAGAATAATTTTTATTGTCAAAAATCGATATTAAATCAATCTTCTCAAGTTTACAAAAAGGGATTTTAGAGTAAATATTTAGTCTGTCGTAAAATTCTTTATTTCTTTTTTCATCCCATGCATCAAATGATACATTTTCTTCATAGGCACTAATTAAAATATAAGAAGCATCAAAACTTCCATTTGCAAAAAAGTATTCCAGATAGGAAGAAAATGGATCGTGATATTTTATAGATACTCTTGAATTCTTAAATCTATTTTTTATCTTATTTACTTTATTGATAAAGGAATTTAAATCAATCTGCCTGTCAAATTCAAAAGGTGTATATGGCTTTGGTATTAATAAAGCAATGCTTACATTGACATTTAATCCGGGAAATTTAATCTTAATTTTACTTAAAAAATCTATTATATTATCTTCTTCATTATCGATTTCCGGAAAGCCAATAATAAAGTATAGTTTAACAAGTTTCCATCCTTTATTATAGAGAATATCAATAATATTGAAAAGTTTTTCTTCATCAAATTCTTTGTTTATTTTATTTCTGATATTTTCACATCCTGCTTCTATGGCAAATGTTAATCCGGATTTTCTTACAGATTTCAATGAATCAAAAAGATCAATATTAAATGAAGCCACTCTTAAAGATGGTAAACTAAGAGATATATGCCTTTCATTTAAAAATTTTTCCAGTGCTCTAACTAAATCTAAAATATTAGTATAATCTGAAACAGATAAGCTGGAAAGATTGCATTCATCATAACCTGTAATCATCAAAGATTTAACAATATCTGAAGCTACTTGGATAGAATCTTTTTCTCTATAAGGTCTGTAAATGAAAGAAGCCTGACAAAATCTGCAACCATTCAAGCATCCTCTTGCAATTTCAGTTGAAACTCTATCTTGAATTGATTGAACTAATGGTAATATACCTACTAAAGGATATTCAATCTTATTTAAATCTTTAATTATTCTTCTTTTTACCTTGATCTGTTTTAAATCCGGTATTTTAACATATTCTTTTAGATACTTTATAAATTCAATATAATTAAAATTTGATTGTTTATCTTTCACTGAATTTTTATTACTTAATAATATCTTATCATTAAAAGACTGATAATAATTCTTATAATATGATTCTATAATATCATTAAAAGAAAAGACTCCATCAATCTGTTTTAATTTTTCAATTCTCTCTCTCTTACCAAGATTTTTTTCTTTATTTATTTTATCGATTTTCACAATTTCAACTATAGCCTCTTCTCCTTCTCCGATAAAAAATAGATCAATAAAAGGAGCTAAAGGAAGTGGATTAAAAACCGAGACACCTCCCATTATCAGGATCGGATCTTCCTCTTTTCTTTGAAATGATAGTGGTAGTAATTGTGCTAATTTTAGCATATATAAAATATTTGTGTATGTTAATTCTGTTTGAACAGTAAAAGCCCACAAATCAAATTCCTTTGGAAAGTTCCAGCTTTCCAGAGAAAAAAGTGGTAGATTTTCTGATATAAGTAAATTATTAAGATCATTATCAGGTAAAAAAACCCTTTCACATATTGTATTTTCAATATTATTTAAAAAATAATAAAAATATTTAATTGTTAGGTTTGACATTGCAATTTCATATAAATCTGGATATGAAATCAAGATTTTATATAGATTTATAGAGTAAATATCTTCATCTTTTTCAATCTTATGAATTGAATAAGGTTCGATTCCAAGATATCTTGCAGGTTTAGAGACTTTTACAAGGATTGAAATTAATCTTTCATAATTATATTTATTTTTAATATATTTCTGGTTAAAATAGTTTTTTATTTCATTTACTTTCATCAAGCTATCGCATATCTTTTCATTGATATATTCAAAATTATCATATACGCAAATATTGAAGTCATTAGACTGGAACCACCATAAGATATAAAAGGAAGAGGAACACCGGTTATAGGCATGAATCCAATTGTCATTCCGATATTCAGTATTGTTTGATTAAAAAAATATCCAAAAATTCCAGCAAGAACTACTTTATAATAGTATAGAGTGACCTGTTTGATTAAATTTAAAATTTTATAGTAAATTATCCCCCACATTATTAAAATTGAGAAAGATAAAACAAAGCCACCTTCTTCTCCTATAATTGAAAAAATAAAATCTGTACTTCTTTCAGGCAAAAATCCAAATTGACTCTGAGTACCTTTAAAGATACCTTTCCCGAATAATCCACCGGCACCAATTGCTATTTTACTCTGTATTATATTATAACCGGAACCCAATTTGTCTAATTCTGGATTAATAAAAACCAGTAATCTTTTTTTCTGATAATCTGCAAGAATTTTATCTGCAATAATGCTTAATATTAAAGATATTCCAATACCAATGAATATAATAGAAAATCTTAATAATATTTTAGAATCAAAATTTAATGATAAAATTAATATTATAATACCCATTATTAAAAGAAGAGAGCTTATGATTAAAAAATATTTATTTGAATATATAATATTTTTAATAAAAACCGAAGTATCTATCAGTTTTATGTAAATTCTTAAAAGTGGTAATGAAAAAATAAAAAGACCCATTATTATCAATAATATCAATAATTCAGTATTCAAATCTGAAAAATAACCTATGGTAATAAAAATAAGTAAAAAAATAAATGCCGAACCAAAATCTGGTTGTTTTAATATCAACAAAACAGGTATAATAGTTACTAAAAGACAGATAAAAAAGAATCTTATAGATTTTCTATATTTATCATCATTTTGATACAAT
>JBKBTB010000155.1:0-4419 GCA_046291015.1 Exilispira sp.
TAAAAAATACTTAAATAAAGATGATTACAATTTCATCTCTGGTTATACCAATTATTTACAGAAAAATTATGAAATCTCAAAGAAATATCTTGAAAAGATAAAAAATAATAGCGCTATTTATCGAGATGGTGCAATTATCCTTTCTAAAATTTACCTTGAAGAAAAAAAAATCGAAGATGCAATTCGAATATTAGATAATATCAATAACAAAGATAATGTAATATATTATAATCTTGCTTATCTAAGTCTTCTTAAAAATGAACTGAAGCTGGCAGTAAAGTATGCAGAGAATATTGAAAAACTTGAACTTGATGAGCAAATTGTTTTATTTAAATCTATTCTCCTAAAAACAAGAATTTATGTCGAAAATGAAGATTATTATTCTGGATTAAAAGAAATAAATCGGATAAGTCAATATCCTTATTTACAGGATACCTACCTGTATAATCTATTAATTATCAAGCATAAACTTTTATCAGATGATAATTTAATCGAATATAAAAAAATAATTGATGAACTAAATAAAAATAAAGGCAAATATCCAGATCTACTTTATAAATTGATGTTTATTATACTTTATTTTGAAAAATATTACGATTTAGCAATTGATTTCTATGAAAACACAAAAGAGATTATATTAAAGGATGATTATGAAAAATATATTATAATAACTGCAGATTTATATAATAAAAAAGGTATTTATAAAAAAACAATTGAGCTTTTAAATTACAATATTTTGTCATCTTTAAGTGAAAATTATTTCAAAATTGCATTTAATTATTTTTATGAAGGAATGCTTGCAGAAAAAAAATATGACCAGTTTTTTGATATATGTAAAAATTTATTAAAGATAAGAAATGAAAAGGATTTAATATTAAATTTATTAGTTGAAAATTTTATCACAATTCAAAGATATGATGAAGGCATACAATATCTTTTGAGTATTAAATCTTATAAATCATATCCCCCCTATTTTTATCTTTTGCTGGCTAAATTATATATAGCAAAAAAGGATATTACAAATGCTTATCTTAATTTAAAAATTGTTGAAAAAATGGATTTGAAAGAATATAATAGAGATGAGATTTATATTTTTATGGCAAAATATTATTTAATGATAAAAAAACTTGATGATTTTAAAAATTTATTTAGTCTTATTTCAGAAAAAGAAAAAAATAAATCTGAAAATTTTTTACTTTTTTTAGAATATTATTATAAGAGTGGAAATTATAATGAAATAATAAAATTGGAAGAGATTATAAATCAAGAATATTTAAAAGATAGATTGGTTTTATTTTATTTGGCAAAGGCATTCTATAAAAATAAAAATTATGAAAAGGCAATAATATATTTTTCAAAACTTCTTGAAAAAACTGAAAGACCTGATGAAAAAGCAATATATGCTATTTATTTAGGTAATTGCTATGCATATATAGATAATTTATCTTCTGCTTACTTATATTATAAGGAAGCAGAAATATGGGACAAAAATCAATCATATAGTTTAGTAAATAGACAAATATTAGAAAAAGTAACAACAAAAAAGGGTAAATAGGGGAAAATATGGAAAAATCTAATGTATTAAAAGAGAGGAATCCTATGGCAACAAAATCTGATTCTACATTGAATTCACTTATTGGTGAAAACTCTGTTTTTGAGGGCAAATTTTATATTGCAGGAAGTTTAAAAATTGATGGTAAATTTGAAGGTGAAGTAAAAACAGAAGAGGAACTAATTGTTGGAGAATCCGGTAAAGTAAAGACAGATATTTATGCTAAAAGAGTTACAGTAGCTGGTGTTGTAGTTGGCAATATTGATGCTGAAGAAGAAGTCAAACTTCTATCAACAGGTAAGGTTCTTGGCAATGTTACAGCTCCAAAAGTTTATATTGAAAATGGTGTTATGATTAAAGGAGAAGTTAAAATTCATTCAGGTCAGAAGGCAAATCTTGAATCCATTATTCTTGATTCTTATAATAAAGGACCAAAAATTCCCCCTACCATGAATAAGGCAGCAGAAATTCAAAAATCACAGGCAGCTGTAAATCCTCACTAAAATAAAATTTTATAAATTATTTCATAAATTTTTCTTTCATTGACGATATTAGAAAAAAAGTTGGTAGTTATGCTACCAACTTATTTTGTTAGAAAGGTAGGTAAATGATTCATATTAAGACTCTGGAAGAAATACAGATAATGAGAGAGGGTGGTAAAATTCTCAGTAAATTACTAAAGGAATTAGAAAAGCTTATTCAGCCAGGTATCAGCAGTTATGAACTTGATAGATTCGCATATGAATATATACTATCAAATGGTGCCAGACCTTCATTTTTAAATTATAATGGTTTTCCAGCTTCTTTATGCATATCAATCAATGAAGTTTTAATTCATGGTATTCCAAAAAAAGATATAATAATAAAAGATAAAGATGTTGTGTCAATAGATGCAGGTGTTTATTATAAAGGTTATCATACAGATGCTGCCAGAACCTTCATAGTAGGTAAAGTTGACAAGACAATTCAAAAACTTGTTGAAATAACTGAAAAATCTTTTTATGAAGGCATAAAATTTGCAAAAGAAGGAAATAGATTATCTGATATTTCTTCCGCCATAGAAAAAACGATAATTAAAGCAGGATTCTTTGTGGTAAAAGAATATGTTGGACATGGGATAGGAAAAAGATTACATGAAGAACCATCTATTCCAAATTATGGAAAGCCCGGTAATGGTCCGATATTAAAAAGGGGAATGGTTTTTGCAATAGAACCAATGGTTTTACAACAATCTTCAAGAGTCATTATAAGATCTGATGGTTGGTCAGTTTCTTCTACAAATGGTCTGGCAACAGCACACTATGAAAATACTATTGTTGTAAATGATAATGAACCAGAAATCTTGACTATTTAAAAATATCTTTTTCTATACAATCCACAATTATTTTCTCTGCGCGATTGCAAAGTTCTTCCATATCCATTAAAGATATTTCATTATTTGTTTCAAATTCATCACAATTAATCTTATAATTGGTTGAGATAATTCTCAATATTTCATTTAATAAAATTTGTGAATTTAATTTATCTTCATCAAGTACAGAGTATTTTCTTGATCTTTTTGCAAAATATTCTGCATTATTGACCTGTTCTCCTCTTGAAGCAGCCTTTAAGGGTATAAAAATGGCTGGTGTTTTGCTGGCTACAATTTCAAAGACAAGATTTGCCCCGGCTCTTGAAATAATAAGATCACTTTTTTTCATACAAAATGAAACACCTTTATAAATAAAACTTGTTTGAAGGTAAGATGGATTAATAAATTTTAGATTTTTAGCTTCACCTGTCTGATGGATAACATTAAACCTTTCACATAATGATGGCAAAATCTGAAATATTAAGTTATTTATTCTTGATGAACCTAATGAACCACCAAGAATAAGTATTAAAGGTTTATTTTTATCAATATTTTGTAAAAACTTCTTAATATTATTATCTAATTCATAAACTTTTTCTAAATTATCATTTTCATCAAGATTATGATAAAATTCTTCTCTTACCGGATTGGATGAAAAAACAGCTTTCGAAGGTTTGATTTGTTTAATGGTATCCTTAAATGAATAAAAAAACCTGCTGGATAAATAAAAATTAATCTTATTTGCAAGACCTATCGTATAGTCGCTTTCATGCGTATAAAAAGGAATATGCGCAATTTTAGAAGCTATGGCAACTGGAACCGATACAAAACCTCCTTTTGAAAATATGAATTTTGGTTTTTCCAATAATATAATAATTATTGAAACAAATATACCTGCAAAAAACTGGAATATGTCAAGTATATTATTTATATTAAAAATTGTACAAAATAAATTTTTACACCTTCTTAATTTTCCTGATGGTATATGAAATATTTTTATATCTTGAAAATATTGTCTAATTATCTTATTTTCGATATTTTTACCTTTTAATGAACCAATCCATTTAAGTTCATAGCCCTTTTCCTTTAAGTATTTTGCAACAACAATGGCTGGCATAACATGACCTCCGGTTCCACCACCTACAATTAAAGCCTTTTTCATAAAAACCTCACATTAGATAATCATAAAGGATATAAGTAAATTAATCATAAATTATAATAATTTAAATTGAAAAACTATTGGATATTTAGCTATATTGACATTTATATATCGAATGATTATATAAATTTGAATTATTCTTATTTTATATTAAAAATTTAACAAAAATGAATAGATATAAAAAGATTCTTGTCTTTATGATATTGACAATATCATTTTCATTTTTTTCGACTATTTTTATTCTCGATATTAATTCAAAAAATGAATCATATTTAAGTATTTTGATTACAAGAGAATTTAAAAATTTAAATTTAAAAAATTCTTATTTTGAATTTTATTTCCCTGAAAATTATAATT